>NZ_JBLROA010000014.1:0-129099 GCF_047921505.1 Micromonospora sp. SL1-18
TGCTGACCCGGCTGGTTCACGGTCACCGGCGCCGTGTAGGTGCCGTACGTGCCGCCGTCCAGGGCGTACTCGACGCGCTCGACGCCCGAGCCGCTGTCGGAGGCGTTCAGGGTGACCGTCGCGCTGCCCACGTACGCCCCGTTGGCGTCCTTCTCCCCGGTCACCGCGGCGGTCACGGTCGGCGGCGTGGTGTCCGAGCCGCCGCCGCTGACGACCAGCAGGCCGGTCATCCCGCCGTGGCCCGGAATGGCGCAGAAATACCGGTAGGTGCCCGGGGAGAGCACCACGTCGACCGTCCAGCGGCCCCCGTTACGGTCTGTCGGATCGGCCAGGATGTTCACGTCGACGTCGCTGTTGTACCGCGGGTCGCCCGTCTCGAACGTCAGGGTGTGCTGCATCCCGGTGGTGTTGCCGGTGGCGGCACTGTTCTCGAAGACCAGGGTGGCCGGCCCGGCGACCGCGGTGGTGGGCGCCGACCGGTAGGCGAGGAAGTTGTCCCCCGCCGTCCAGGTCAGCACCTGCGCCTGGAGCGGCGCCGGGGCAGCGGCCGTCGCGGAGCGTTCCGGGTCGGTCGGCCGCGCGCTCGCCGGCGCGGCGGAGAGGCCGGTGGCCAGCAGCGCCAGCGTGGCGAGGGCGGCCACCGTCCTCCGGAGCCGGCTCGGGCCGAGCCGCCTCTGCGGTGGATGTGGGTTCATGGGTTCCTCTTTCACGGTCCGGGAAGCAGCGGACGGAGCGTGCGTCGGTGTGGTCGATCGATAGAGCTGCCCTGGCGGTCAGGAGCCCGCCGGCCCCTCCCAGGCCGCACGGGATCACCGGCCGTGGCCGCGGGCCACGGTCGTCCGAAGTGGTGTGTCGGCCACCCCGACGTCGTCAGCGGGCCGGATCCGCCGCTCGCCGGGCATGGTGATGTCTCTGAGCTGGTGGGGTTTGTCGGGGATGTCGGTCGACCCATGGCGCGTGCCGCGCCCGGTCGCCGTGGTGGCATTGACCCGGGGTGGCGGGTCGTGGCCGGTCGTGGTCTCCGGTTGCGCCGCCCGGAGGGCCACAGTCGGAAGCTACTGTGCCGGTAGTTCATCTCGACGAAACATATTGATAGCGCTTGACCCTACTGACTTCCGGTCAGCCTGTCCATAGCTTTCGTCGCTCTCGTGACTACTTTTCTACGCACTAGACGAAAGTGGTCGGCCGCCTGGTCACGTCAGCCGTACGTCGGGTGCCCACTCAGCCTGAGCGGCCGGTCCGGGTGCCCGCGTCGCCGCTGCGGTTGAGCCGGGCCAGCACGTCCTCCATCGCCCGGCTGAACAGTTCCATCTGCCGTACCGACTGCTCCTGCAGCCCGCCGAGCCGCGCGGCCAGGGCGTCGACGTCGGCCCGCGCCGAGGAATTGACCTGGGCGTCGAGGTCGGCGAGGGCGGCGTTGACGGCCACCACGACATGCCCGCAGACCGCTGCCCACCCTGCCTCGGCCAGCTCGGGTTCGACGACGACGGACTGGATCCGACCACCCTGGACGGCCACAGCGCGCACGCGTCCGTCGGCCGCGCTGCCCTCGGCGCGGAGCAACTGTTCCGGGTCGACGTCAGCATGCTCGGTGGCCCGGGACCGCATCGAGGACAGCGCCTGCTGGGTCCTGGTGAGCAGCTCATCGAGGCTCGCGGCCGCGGTGAACGGGTCGTTGGTCATAGCCGCGCTTTCTTCACGTCTTTCCGGAGCATGGTGACCATAGCAACCACGCCCGCCGGCACCGACCCGGCCCGGTGCCGCCTAACGGTCTGTTTCACGCAAGGAGTGGCCACCCCGGGCGGGGTGGCCACTCCTTGTTCAGCGCGGGACGCGGGGCGGCGGATGCCGCCCGGCTCGCGGGCGTCAGTGCAGGCTCAGCTGCTGGCCCGGGAAAATCAGGCCTGGGTCGTCGCCGACCACCTGCTTGTTGCGCTCGTACAGCGCGTGCCAGCCGCCGGTGAGGCTCCGCTCCTGGGCGATCTCGGACAGCGTGTCACCGCGCTCGACCACGTAGGTTTCGGCGCCGCCTGTGCTCGGCGCGGTACGCCGGTAGCTGCGGGTCGCCGGTCGCTCGTCCCGCGACGCCCGCTTGCTGGTCGCCTTCTTCGGCGAGTTCTGGCTGGCGGACTCCGACGTGGACGAGTAGTGCTTCGTCGAGCCGCCCTTCTTGCCGCAGACCGGCCAGGCCCCGATGCCCTGCCCGTCGAGGACCTTCTCGGCGATGGCGATCTGCTCACTGCGGCTGGCCAGGTCGGCCCGGCTGGCGTACCTCTGGCCGCCGTAGCCGTTCCAGGTGCTCTTCGAGAACTGGAGACCGCCGTAGTAGCCGTTGCCGGTGTTGATGTGCCAGTTTCCGCCGGACTCGCACTGGGCGACGGCGTCCCAGTTCACGCTGGACGCGCTGGCCGGGGCGGCTGGCCCGAGGACGGCGGCGGCACCGGTGGCGGCGCCGACGACCAACGCCCCGACGACGACGCGACGCTGGGTGAGTCGTCGATTACGTGCGACGTATTCAGTTGCCATGTGGGTTTCCTCCACGCCGACGAGGTGAGCTGTCGGGTTCGGGCCGAGGAGCCCGGCCGCCGGACGGCGGCTTCACCCCGAGGTGTCGAGCACCGAGGAACTTGTGGGTCCCCCGCTCCCGCCTGAGGTCCAGGTACCGACGGGCCGGCGGCGGGATTAGGCGTTACCGGCCCGTGGTGTCCGCGATCGCGAACACAGCCGACGTTAGGGACGGAATCGGACGATCGCCCACTTCTTGTGAAGTTCTTCACCCGGCCGAGCGAAGGCCGCACCATACGAGTTGCGTAACGTCCACAGGTGCCTTACAAGCGCCCTTCAGTACGTCAGGCCGAAGCCCTGCGGGAAGAGCGGAAGCTGGCCGTCACCGGCGTTGATGGGCTGCTGGCTGGCGGAGTTCATCCAGGTCATCGGCAGTTTTCCGGTCGGCACGTACCCGCCGAAGAGGACGTCGGCCACGCCGGCACCCTCGGTGCCCGGAAGCCAGGCGGCGAGCAGCGCGGTCCAGTTCGGCAGCTCGCTGGCAACGTCCAGCGGCCGGCCGGAGACCAGCACCACAATCACGGGTACGCCGGCATTGCGCAGGGTCGCGATGGTGCGCAGGTCCTCCCGGTCCAGGCTCATGGCGCCGGTGCGGTCGCCCTGGCCCTCGGCGTACGGTGTCTCGCCGACCACCGCGATCGCGGCCCGGTAGCTGCTGTTGATGCCGGTGCCGCGCTGGTTGTAGGTGACCGTCGTGGTCGGACCGACCGCGGCACGGAGGCCCTGGAGGATGCTTGTGCCGGGGGTGATGTTGCCCGACGAGCCCTGCCAGGAGATGGTCCACCCGCCGCTCTGGTTGCCGATGTTGTCGGCGTTCTTGCCGGCCACGAAGATCTTGTTGTTGTCCCGGGCCAGCGGCAGAACGCCGCCGGAGTTCTTCAGCAGCACCTGGGACTCGCGGACGGCCTGCCGGGCGAGCGCCCGGTGCGCGGCGCTGCCGACCGTCGGGGTCCAGCTCCGGTCGGTGTACGGCCGCTCGAAGAGGCCGAGCTCGAACTTCTTGGTGAGGATCCGCCGGTTGGCGTCGTCGATCCGGCTCATCGGCACGTGCCCGTTCTGCACCTCGGCGCGGAGCATGCTGATGAAGGTCTTCCAGGTGGTGGGGACCATGACCATGTCGATACCGGCGTTGATCGCCATGGTGACCTCGGCGGCGGTGAAGCCGGCTTTGCCGTCGATCTGGTCGATGCCGTTCCAGTCGGAGACGACGAAGCCGGAGAAGCCCAGCTCTCCCTTGAGGACGGTCGTGATCAGGTACTGGTTGCCGTGCATCTTCACGCCGTTCCAGCTGCTGTAGGAGATCATCACCGCGCCGACGCCACGCTGCACCGCCGCCTGGAATGGGGGCAGGTGGACGGCCCGCAGGTCGGCCTCGCTGAGCTGGGTGTTGCCCTGGTCCACCCCGCCGGTGGTGCCGCCGTCGCCCACGTAGTGCTTGGCGGTGGCGAGCACCGAGGTGGCCCCACCGAGCGTGCTGCCCTGCAGGCCGGTGACCAGGGTGGACATGCTCGACGGCAGATCGGGGGTCTCACCGAACGACTCGTAGGTACGACCCCAGCGGTCGTTGCGGGCGACGCAGAGGCAGGGCGCGAAATCCCAGTCGACGCCGGTGCCAGCGACCTCCTCGGCCACGGCCTGGCCGATCTGCTGCACCAGTGCCGGGTCGCGGGTCGCCCCCAGGCCGATGTTGTGCGGGAAGATCGTCGCCCCGTACACGTTGTTGTGCCCGTGCACCGCGTCAACGCCGTAGATCATCGGGATCGCCAGCGGGGTGGCGAGGGCACCGCGCTGGAAGCCGTCGTACATGTCCGCCCAACCGGTGGCGGTGTTGGGCGTGGGCGCGGATCCGCCGCCGGAGAGCACCGAACCGAGCCGGTACGCGGTGATGTCGCTCGCCGTGACCGAGCCCCGCTCGGCCTGGGTCATCTGGCCGATCTTCTCGTCCAGGGTCATCCGGGAGAGCAGGTCGGCGACGCGGGTGGCGACCGGCAGCGTCGGGTCCTGGTACGGGTAGCCGGCGGCGGTGGCCGGGGCGGGCGCGCCCAGGGCGGTGACCGCGACGAGGAGGGCGAGGCCGAGGGGGCGGTGGCGGATCACGGGTCACTCCTTCCGGAGGAACGCTGAGGCCGTTCACCAGCACCCTATGCCGGTCAGACATTCATCGATACCACTGAGTTAGGCACATCGTGAACAAACCTTGCGGTTCCGGGAGCGGCGGGCGCGTCATCCCGGCACGGACTACGGTGGCGAGGTCCGGCAGGGCCGCCGGGCCCAGGAATATGCAGGCGGAGAGACATGACTGACTACGGACACGAGTTGGCCTTCGGCGGCTTCATCACCCCCGCCGCCGACCAGTTCGAACAGGTGGTGGCGCTCGCCAAGCTCTGCGAACAGGTCAACCTGGACCTGGTCACCTTCCAGGACCACCCGTACCAGCCAGGCTTCCTGGACACCTGGACGCTCATGTCGTTCGTGGCCGCGGCGACCAGCCGAATCCGGCTGGCCGGAAACGTGCTCAACCTGCCCCTGCGCCAGCCGGTGGTGCTGGCGCGCAGCGTGGCCAGCCTGGACCTGCTCACCGGCGGCCGGGTCGAGCTGGGCCTCGGGGCCGGCGCGTTCTGGGAGGCGATCGAGGCGGTCGGCGGGCGACGGCTGAGCCCCGGGCAGGCGGTGGACGCCCTCGACGAGGCGATCCAGGTGATCCGGGAGGCCTGGGACACCGAGCGGCGCGACATGGTCCGGGTCGAGGGTGAGCACTACCGGGTGGTCGGGGCGAAGCGCGGTCCGGCGCCGGCACACCCGGTGGGAATCTGGGTGGGCGCGTACAAGCCGCGGATGCTGCGGCTGGTCGGGCGGGCGGCGGACGGCTGGCTGCCGTCGCTGTCCTACCTGCCGAACGGGCCGGCCGAGCTGTCGGGGATGAACGCGCTGATCGACGAGAGCGCCGAGGCGGCCGGACGGGAGCCGCGCTCGGTGCGGCGGCTGCTCAACGTCTCCGGCCGGTTCGCCCGGTCCTCCTCCGGCTTCCTGGCCGGGCCCCCGGAGCAGTGGGTGGAGGAACTGGCCGGACTCACCCTGGACCACGGCATCTCCGCGTTCATCCTCGGCGCCGACGACCCCACCGCGATCCGGCTCTTCGCCCAGGAGGTTGCGCCCGCGGTCCGCGAACTGGTCGCCGCCGAACGCGCCGCGTCGACCTGATCCGCAACCCGGGCGACTTCAGCGACCTGCAGCAGGCGGTGGGCAGGCCTGAGCCCCCCGCAGGTGACTCACTGCCGCCCGCCGCGGCGTGACTGCCGCGGCGGGCGGAAGAACGGCTCTACAGCGTGCGGGCGAGCCGGTCGGCGAGGATGCGGGTGAACCGGGACGGGTCGGCCAGTTCCCCGCCCTCGGCGAGCAGCGCCATGCCATACAGCAGCTCGGCGGTCTCGGTCAGGGCGGTGGCCTCGCCGCCCTGCTCGTGCGCCTTGCGCAGCCCGGTGACCAGCGGGTGGGCCGGGTTGAGTTCGAGGATCCGCTTGACCTGCGGCACCTCCTGCCCCATCGCCCGATACATCTTCTCCAGCGTCGGCGTCATGTCGTGCGCGTCGCCGACCACGCAGGCCGGCGAGGTGGTGAGCCGGGAGGAGAGCCGGACCTCCTTGACGCTGTCGGCGAGCGCGCCGCTCATCCAGGTGAGCAGGTCGGCGTACTCCTCGCGCTCGGCCTCGGCCTTCTCCTTGTCCTCGTCGGTCTCCAGGTCGACCTGGCCCTTGGCCACCGAGCGGAGGGTCTTCCCGTCGTACTGGCCGACCCGCTCGACCCAGACCTCGTCGACCGGGTCGGTGAGGATCAGCACCTCGTAGCCTTTGGCCCGGAACGCCTCCAGGTGCGGGGAGTTCTCGATGGTGGCCCGGGACTCGCCGGTGGCGTAGTAGATCTCCGTCTGGCCGTCCTTCATCCGCTCGACGTAGTCGCGCAGGGTGGTCAGCTCGGCCGGGTCGTGGGTGGAGGCGGCGCGGACCAGGTCGAGCAGGGCCTCGGTGTTGTCCGGGTCCTCGAGCAGCCCCTCCTTGACCACCGCGCCAAACTCGGACCAGAAGGTGCGGTACGACTCGGCCGACATCTCCTTGAGGGTGGCGAGGACCTTCTTGACCAGGCGGCGACGCACGGCACGGATCTGCCGGTCCTGCTGGAGGATCTCCCGGGAGATGTTCAGCGACAGGTCGTGCGCGTCCACCACGCCCTTGACGAAGCGCAGGTAGTTGGGCATCAGCGCGTCGCAGTCGTCCATGATGAACACGCGCTTGACATAGAGCTGCACCCCGCGACGCCCCTGCGGGGAGAAGAGATCGAGCGGGGCGTGCGACGGCAGGAACAGCAGGGCCTCGTACTCGAAGGTGCCCTCGCCCCGCATGTGGATGGTCTCGAGCGGGTCGGCCCAGTCGTGCGCCACGTGCCGGTAGAACTCCTTGTACTCGGCCTCGTCGACCTCGTCACGGGAGCGGGCCCAGAGCGCCTTCATCGAGTTGAGCGTCTGCTCCTCGCGGGTGGTGGCGTCGTCCTCGCCCGACCGTTCGACGGTCATCCGGATCGGCCAGGCGATGAAGTCGGAGTATCGCTTGACGATCTCCCGGATCGTCCACTCGGCGGTGTAGTCGTGCAGGTTGTCCTCGGCGTCGACGGGCTTGAGATGCAGGGTGACCGAGGTGCCCTGGGGTGCCTCGTCCACCGCCTCCACCGAGTAGGTGCCCTCGCCGGTGGACTCCCAGCGGGTGCCACCGCTCTGCCCGGCGCGGCGGGTCAGCAGAGCCACCTTGTCGGCCACCATGAAGGTGGCGTAGAAGCCGACGC
Source organism: Micromonospora sp. SL1-18 (assembly GCF_047921505.1). Taxonomy (NCBI): domain Bacteria; kingdom Bacillati; phylum Actinomycetota; class Actinomycetes; order Micromonosporales; family Micromonosporaceae; genus Micromonospora; species Micromonospora sp. SL1-18. The sequence continues at coordinate 7,399 of NZ_JBLROA010000014.1, forward strand.
CGAACTGGCCGATCAGCTCCTGGGAGGCGGCGGCGTCCTTCGACTCGCGCAGCTTGCGCAGCAGCTCTGCGGTGCCGGACTTGGCGATCGTGCCGATCAGCGCGACCACCTCGTCGCGGGACATGCCGATGCCGTTGTCCCGCACGGTCAGCGTACGGGCCTCCTTGTCGACCTCGATCTCGATGTGCAGGTCGGAGGTGTCGACCGTGAGATCCTTGTCGACCAGCGACTCCAGCCGCAGCTTGTCCAGCGCGTCGGACGCGTTCGAGATCAGTTCGCGCAGGAAGACGTCCTTGTTCGAGTAGATCGAGTGAACCATCAGCTGGAGAAGCTGACGGGCCTCGGCCTGGAACTCCAACGTCTCGACCCGGTCGCTCACACCGACTCCCTTCGACTTATGCGGGCCTTCCGGCGGAAAGGATACGAGGTGTGACGGCGGGGGCACCGGCGGGTCGCGTCGACGCCGCCCGTCACCCGCGGCGGTCCGTCCCCGCCGCCCGGCGATACGGGGCCCGCACCGCGGCCACCGCTTGGCTGGCCCCGAGCTCTCGGCGCAGTCCCAGCAGGTAGCCGGTCGGGTGGGCCTGCCGGAGCTGGTTCCGGCTGCCGAGCATGGCGGCCGTCGCACTCACGACGGTGGCCGCCACCGCCCCCGATCCGGTCACCACCGGGGGAAGGTCCAGTGCACCGCCGAGCATGGCGAGGGCCGCCGGCGGGACCAGCGTCTGGGTGGTGAGCAGCGCGCGAACCGGCTCCAGGCCGAGCTTCGACAACTGCCGGCCGGTGGCGTCGATCCGGTCCACGATCTCCCGCTCGACCATCGTCCGCAGATGCGCCGACCGGACCGCCGGGTCCGGCACCGAACCCAGCTCGGCGAGGGCGGGCGCCAGTGAATCGAGGTAGGCGCGATAGGCGAGCAGCTCCGGTTGGAGGTGGCGCCGGGCCTCGACGATCCGACACACCGGCACGTCACGCAGGTTTCCCGGCACGGCGACCGCCAGCGCCAGGACGGCGAAGGACTGGGCGGGCACGGGGTCCGCGACCGGGGCCGGTTCCGGGTGGCCCAGCAGCGCGGCGGCCATCGAGTCGGTGGTCCAGCCGCCGGTCGTCGCCAGGGCCACCGGCAGGTCGGTGACGGTCGCCATCCGGTTTTCCCGCGCCACGGTGTCCGCGAGCACCGCGAGGTAGAGCATCGCGAGGTCCCGGTGCAGCCCCAGATAAGGAAGCCGCTCGCGCCGGCCGTCGTCACGCACGTGCTCGAGCGGGACCAGCAGACCGTCGTCGGCCAGCTGGGCCGCCAGCGACCACAACACCTTGCCGGGCAGCACCGACATCAGGCGGGGGTCACGCGGCTCGAACCGCCCGGTGTTCGCCCCGCGTTCGGTGATCGGATCAATCCCAAGTCGAACGCCGTACCGGGGAAGCAGTTCCTCCAGGTGCAGATCGAGGAACTGGAAGAAGAGTCCCTCGACCCGATCGAGCGGGCCGCCGTAGTCTCGCTGCCGAAGACGTACGTCGACGATGCAATCAAGCTCGTCCCGGAACTGCCGCACCGTCTCGGAGTCGCCACTGGTCCAGTGGTGTCGGGGACCATCCGGGCGATCTTCGGCCAGTAGAGAACGGCGCCCTTCAGCCACGCCTCGTCCCGAAAGTCGACGTACGGGTGGTAGAGCGCGATGTCACTCACCACGCCATTGTCGAACAGCAATGCGCCACCCGTCGCCGGTCGGGCCAGGCGATGTTCGAGCCCGGCCGGACCGGCTTCGGTCGCGGGTATCCTGCTCGGGTTGACGAACGGGAGGTGGGCGTGGCCAGGGAGAACGGGCGGAAGCTGATCGCCTCCAACAAGAAGGCGCGGCACGACTACACCATCCTCAAGACGTACGAGGCCGGCATCGTGCTGGCCGGCACCGAGGTGAAGTCGCTGCGCGAGGGGCGGGCGTCGCTGGTCGACGCGTTCGCCCAGGAGCGCGACGGCGAGATCATGCTGTACGGCCTGCACATCGCCGAGTACGGCTACGGCACGTGGACCAACCACCAGCCGCGGCGTACCCGCAAGCTGCTGCTGCACCGGATCGAGATCGCCCGGATCCTGGAGAAGCTGCGCGAGGGCGGCGTAACCCTGGTGCCGCTGTCGATGTACTTCTCCGACGGTTGGGCCAAGGTCGAGCTGGCACTGGCCCGGGGCAAGAAGTCGTACGACAAGCGGCAGGCCATCGCCGAGCGGGACGCCAACCGGGAGATCGCCCGCGAGCTGGGCCGCCGCCTCAAGGGTGCGCGTCGCCCAGCCCGCTGAGCCGGAATCCGGTCTGACCCCACTGGCCAACGGCAGCGATGATCGCGGCCGGGCCGGTCCCGGCCATATTCACGCTCTTGACCGCCTATGACTGTGTCGGTACCGTCACTGGATCTTGCTCTCGTGATAGGAATCCCGGCTATGGCATCGAGCATGTCGGTCTGGAGGACGGAGGTGAGCCGGTCCATCTTTCCTGCCCTTGCCCACAGAACGGCATGAAAGGGATGACTGCGAATGTGGATCAAAGATAGCCGCCTCCCCTGGCGGGCAGCCCTCTCGGTGGCAGCCGCGGCTTGCCTCGCCAGCACGGGATTCGTGGCCCCCGCCGCAGCCGCCACGGTCGCCGCGCCGGTCGGGTCGGCGCTGCCGAGCGGCAACACGACCTACCGAACGCTGGCCGACTACGAGCACGACATGGACGCCCTGGCGCATGAGCACCCGGATCTGGTCAAGCCACTGACCCTTCCCTACCCGACGTCGTCAGGCCGGGTGGTCCGCGGCATCGAGATCTCCCGTGATGTGCGGGCCAACGACGGCAAGCCGGTCTTCGTCACGGTCGGCATGCACCATGGCAACGAGTGGCCCAGCGGTGAACTTGTCATGGAGTACGCCGTTGACCTGGTGCGCAGCGCTTCCTCCGGCGATCCCTACGTCTCTTCACTGCTGAACCGCGCCCGACTCGTAGTTGTGCCGGTCGTCAACGTGGACGGGTTCGTGCGCAATCGCCGGCAGACCGACACCAACGTCGACATGAACCGCAACTACGGGTTCGGTTGGCTGCCGATCTCGACGGGCGGCACGGCACCATGGTCCGAGCCGGAGGCGCGGAACATCGAATGGCTGCTGTCGACCCGGCAGGCCACCACCTTCGTCACGCAGCACACGTGCATCCAGGTGGTCCTCTACCCGCCCCTGCAACTCGCGGCCGGGCCCACCCAGGATGTGGCTCGGTACGAGGATCTGGCGACCAGGATGGCCGCCCGCTATGGCCCGAACTACATCCCGCGCGATTCCGCTCACGACTACGAGACGACCGGTGAGGCGATCGACTGGGCCTACTTCGCGACCCGGGGTCTGGCGTTCACGGCCGAGACCTGCCCCGATGGTGGCGTCCCGAGGACGTTCCAGAGCCAGGTCGTCGACACCTACCCGGCCCACCGGCTCGCGATGTTCGAGGCGTTGGAGAACACCGCCGACCCGGCACAGCACGCGATCATCGAAGGCAAGGCACCAAAGGACGCGGTGCTTCGGATCACCAAGTCCTTCGACATGTACACCCAGCCCTACCCGCAGCCGGACGGCACGACGCGGCCGAGCGGGTTTCCCACGACCCTGACCTCCGACCTGGACATCACCGAGCCGAATGGCAAGTTCCGCTGGTCGGTCAACCCCTCGTATCGGCCGGCGCCGCCATATCAGGCAGACGGAGTGCGTCCGGACCAGACCGGCTTTTACACTGAGCCGTGGATCCTGACGTGCGAGCGACCGGACGGCACGGTCCTGCAGCGGACTCCCGTGAATGTCGACCTGGGCCAGATGGTCGCGGTCGATCTGCAGCAGTGCATCCGCAACTTCCACAAGAAGGAGCCGCGGTAACACGGCTGGACGTGGTGCCGGCTGGTTCCGACGTGCGTCGAAACCAGCCGGCACCGCCGTGATCAGGTACGGCTGCGGGGTCACCGGAAAATGGTGAGCCCCGGCAGGCTGGCCCGGGGTCAGTCGTCCAGCCCGGCGAGGCCGAGTTGGCGTAGCCGCTCCGGGTCGGCGATCACGTCGATGGTGGCGATCCTCCCGTCGGTGACGGTGAAGGCCATGACCGACAGCGGGCGGCCCGCCGCGCTGACCAGGACGCCGGCAGCGCCGTTGACCAGCGCCGGGCGCGCGAACGGGGAGAACCGCCCGAACGTGGTGGCCTGCGCGGCCACGGTCCAGGCACCGGTGAGCACGGTGGTGTGGCGGGCGCGGGTGGCCCCGCCGTCGGAGCGGAGCACGACGTCCGGGTGGAGCACGGCGACAAGCCCGTCGAAGTCGCCGTCCCGGGCGGCGGTGAGAAACGCGTTGACGACCTCGCGCTGGCGGGCCAGGTCCGGATCGGGGGCCGGGGCGCGACCCTGGACCACCGTGGTCAGCCAGGCGGCGAGGTTGTCCACCTCGTCGGTGTCGGTCCGGGCGAGCCGTAGCCAGGTCTCCTGCACCGCGTCCTCGGCCTCGGTCAACGGGCCGAGCATCCGGTAGGCCACCGCCCGCAGCTGCGGCCGGTGCTGCTCGAACAGCTCGGCCAGCCAGACTTCCTCGCCCATGTCGCCTCCTTGTGGACCTCTCACCCACTCGACCCCAGCGAGGCGGCCGATGTGACCGCGCAGGCCCCGGTGTGGTCCCGGTCACTGCTGTCACATCCGCCGCCCGCGCCGGGTCGAGTGCGGTGAAGCCCCGAAACCTAGCGGATCCCAGACGGAGGACGACATGAGCGCACCCATCCTGGTCACGGGCGGCACCGGCACCCTCGGCCGCCTGGTCACCCCACTGCTGCGCGAGGCCGGCCATTCGGTACGGGTGCTCAGCCGCCGTGGCGGTCGGTCCGGCCCCGGCGTCGAGCATGTCACCGCCGACCTGGTCAGCGGCGACGGCGTCGACTCCGCCGTGCACGGTACCGAGACCGTCCTGCACCTGGCCGGCGGGCCGAAGGGCGACGACCAGGCGACCCGCAACCTGGTCCGGGCCGCGCAGCGAGCCGGCGTACGGCACCTGGTCTACATCTCGGTCATCGGCGCCGACCGGGTGCCGCTCGCCTGGCTCCGGTCCAAACTCGATGCCGAGCGGACGATCGCCGGGTCCGGTCTGCCGTGGACGGCGCTACGCGCCGCTCAGTTCCACGACCTCGTGCTGGCCGTGGCGGAGAAGATGGCCAAGCTGCCCGTGGTCCCGGCGCCGGGCGGGCTCCGGTTCCAGCCGGTCGACGCCCGCGACGTCGCGGGCCGGCTGGTCGACCTGGCACTCGGCGAGCCGGCCGGCCAGGTGCCCGACCTGGCCGGCCCGAGAGTGTACGAAATGGACGAGCTGATCCGCGGCTACCTGCGGGCGGTCGGCAAGCGCCGGCTGCTGCTGCAGGTCCGGCTACCCGGGAAGGTCGGACGGGCGTACCGGGCCGGCGCCAACCTCACCCTCGATGGTGCCACTGGGTCACGGACCTGGGAGGCATTTCTGGCCGAACGGTTGCCGCGGCGCGACCCGCAGTGCGCCACCGCACGCTGAGTCCTGCCGCTAGGCCGCCGCGAGAAAGGCCACAATAGCTATCGGTCCCCTTACCGTGCTGCCCTACAAATGCTTCCTTACCAGGCAATATTCAATTACGTTGAAGGCTGTCCAGTGCAGTTTTGGTGCCATGTGTGAATCCCGCGGGCACCGTCAGCGCACCCTAGGCAGGAAAAGGTAAAACCGCAGGTCAGGACGGCATTCAGGACAGTTCGAGCTGGCGGTCAGGGCTGCCTGCCCGCTCAACGCACCGTTGATCGCCCAGCGTCCCCCGATCGTCGGCTGGGCATCGCTGGCACCTTCACGGGCGCCGCATCTCAGGGCGCTTCCCGTTGGCAAGCTTCGCGTGCACGTACTCGCACTCGTGGCCGAGGGGCGGGTACCACCACAGAGGACATCAGCCGATCATCCGACTGGGTCGGCCTAGGCGACCAGTCCCCCCTGCCACGCCGCGCAGAATCGACCCAACCTTCGCGTAGTTCCGACATTTTTGCTTTGGCGCAGTGTTACCTTCGCCTCCTATTCATCACGGCCCAAATCGGCCGAATCCGGACAATTCGGACGTTCCGTACTAAATGTCCGACGCTGCTCGGATATGACGGGGGAAGAGGAGCTGATGAGAAGCACGTGGATTGCCACCGGCGGCGGCACGGGGGAGACCGACTTCGCATCGCGAAACGGCCTCACGGGGTGCGCCGGGGAGGGGTTCTGGTGACCCTGAACCGGGACATTGGGACGCACGTCCCCAGCCTGCTGTCTGAGTCGGCACTCACCGCACCGCCCGAGAGCGGTGACCGGCCAGTGCACATCCTGCGGATGCGGGAACGGCCCGCGGACGAGACCGAAGCGGTCGACGCTCGCCCCGAGCGGCAGACCGTGAGCGTGGTCATCCCGACGCTCAACGAGGAGAAGAACATCGCGTGGGTGCTCGAGCGCATGCCGCCGATCGTTGACGAGGTGGTTCTCGTCGACGGGCACTCCTCGGACCGTACGGTCGAGGTCGCCCGCGCCATCCGGCCGGACATCGTGGTGCTGACGCAGAACTGCCGGGGCAAGGGTGACGCGGCGCGGGTGGCGTTCGCTGCGGCCACCGGCGACCTGATCGTGATGATCGACGCCGACGGCAGCATGGATCCCCACGAGATCCACCACTATGTCACCCCGCTCATGAACGGCTACGACTTCGTCAAGGGCTCGCGGTTCCTGGCCGGCGGTGGATCGACCGACCTGACTCCGCTGCGCCGGAGCGGCAACTCGGTGCTGGTGCGGTTGACGAACAGCCTCTTCCTCGTCCGCTTCACCGACCTGTGCTACGGCTTCGTGTCATTCCGCCGCGACTGCCTGCCGGCGCTCGCCCTGACCGCGCACGGCTTCGAGATCGAGACCGAGCTCGTGGTCCACGCGCTGAAGGCGAACCTGCGCATCGCCGAGGTGCCGAGCAACGAACACCCCCGCCGCTGCGGCATCTCCAACCTGCGCACCTTCCGGGACGGTCAGCGGGTGCTCCGGACCCTGCTACGGGAGCGGTTCGTACGGCGCCCTCGACCGGTGGTGGACCCGATCGACCACCGCGTGCTGCAGCGGTGGCAGCCCTCTGCCGCCGAGTCGACCAGCCCGACGCTGAGCGAGGTGCCCCAATGAGGACGCATTCCCTGCAGGTTGCCCGGGTGGCGCGCGGCGTCTACGCTCTCGCCCTGCTGCTGGGCGTGCTGCTCGGCGCCGCACCCCTGCCCGGCAAGCCCGCCACCCCGGCCAGGGCGGCCACCGGCGACATCGGCTACGTCGGTCCGTCCACCTCGGGCGACGGTTCGGCTGCGACCGGTGAGAAGCCGGAGAGCAAGCTGTGGTGGAACGACGGCGCCTGGTGGGCGGTGCTCTTCCACACCAGCAGCCAGACCCACCACATCTTCCGGCTGGACCGCTCCACCCAGCAGTGGGTCGACACCGGAACCATGGTCGACAACCGTCCGAAAACCCGCTCCGACGCGCTGTGGGACGGCACCCGGCTCTACGTCTCCTCGCACGTCCGGGCCAGTTCCTCGGCGGACGCGGCCGCCGGCAACCCGGCCCGGCTCTACCGGTTCAGCTACAGCGCGGCGACGAAGAGCTACAGCCGCGACACCGGCTTCCCCGCGCAGATCAGCAACTACTCCAGCGAGACCCTCACCATCGACAAGGACTCGACGGGCATGCTCTGGGCGACCTGGACGCAGGGCTCGACGGTCTACGTGAACAACACGACGGGCGGGGACGCGGTCTGGGGCACCCCGTTCGTGCTCCCGGTCACCGCCGCCACCGCCCTGGACAGCGACGACATCTCGTCGGTGGTGACCTTCGGCACCCGGACCGGCGTGATGTGGAGCCACCAGCCGAAGTCCGCGATGTACTTCGCCGAGCACATCGACGGTGCGTCGCGTGCCACCTGGGCCGTCACCCGTACGGCGATCCAGGGCCCGAACAACGCCGACGACCACATCAACCTCAGGACGCTGCAGGACGACGGCGCCGGACGGGTCTTCGCGGTCATCAAGACCAGTCTCGACGACGCCGGCGCAACGACCTCGGCACCCTTGATCATGCTCCTCGCCCGGGACCCGTCGACCGGTGAGTGGTCCAGCTACCGGGTCGCGCGGATCAAGGACTGCCACACCCGGCCAGTCCTGCTGCTCGACTCCGAACATCAGACGCTGTACGTCTTCATGACCGCCCCGGACAGCGGGTGTCCCTACACCGGCTACCCGGGAACGATCTTCATGAAGAGCTCCCCGATGGCCAGCATCGCCTTCCCCGACGGCCGCGGTACCCCGGTGATCAGGGACGCCCTCTCGCCCAACATGAACAATGCGACGACCACCAAGCAGAGCGTCACCAGCGCCACCGGCATGGTGGTCCTGGCCAGCAACGACTCCACCCAGCGCTACTGGCACGCCGACATCCCGCTGGGCTCGTCGTGAGCGCCGGGGCCAGCCTCAAGCGCCGCCTCGGGGCGACACCCGGCGACCAGCGACCGCTGCGGGTGACGAGTCCGGTTCCGGTCGACGTGTGGGAGCAGGTGCTCGCCTCCGCGCCGAACGCCCTGCCCAGTCAGACGCCGACCTGGCTCCGCTGCGTGTGCACGGTCACCGGCTACGAGGACGTCTCGCGGCTCTATGAAACCGTCGACGGAAGGCGCCTCGTCCTGCCGCTCGTACGACGCCCGCGGCTCGGTTCGCTCCTCGCGGCGGACTTCGGACTCCCCGTCGGCTGGGGACCGGGCGGACTGGTCTGCGAAGGCGGAGAGCTCCGCCCGGAGGACGTCCGCATGGTGATCGCCGACCTAGCGCAGCGGCACGTGCTGAGCACCCTGGTCCGCCCCGACCCGGCAGCGGCCGCGACGTGGGAGGCGGTGGTGCCGACGAGCGTGCTGCGCGAGCGGCGGATGACCCAGACGGTCTTCCTCGACGGCGGCTTCGACGAGGTCTGGCGCAAGCGGTTCCGCAGCGACACCCGCAACCGGGTCCGCCGCGCGGAGCGGGCCGGCGTCGTCGTCGAGTGTGACGACACCGGCCGCCTGGTCCCGGTCTTCCACCAGCTCTACGGCGAGTCCGTCGACCGCTGGGCGCGGCGGGACGGTCTCCCGCTGCCGCTCGCCCGGCGGCTGGCGGCCCGACGGGAGCCGCACCGGAAGGTGCAGACCGTCGCGGCCATGCTCGGCTCCCGGTGCCGGACATACGTTGCTTACCACGAGGGACGACCGGTCTCCGCGATCGTCGTGCTGCTCGGAACAAGAACGGCGATGTACTGGCGCGGCGCGATGCTGGAGAAGCTCGCCGGCCCGGTCTACGCCAACTACCTGTTGCACAAGACGGCGATCGCGGACGCGATCGAGGCCGGGTGCACGGCCTACAACATGGGCGACTCGGCACGGGTCTCCTCGTTGGAGCTGTTCAAGAGCCGATTCGGCGCGGTCAGCCAGGACTACGCCTGCTACCGGATGGAACGGGTGCCGATCACCCCGCTGGTCGAACGCGCTCGCGGCGGCGTACGGCGGATCCTGGCGCTCCGGTCGCGGGAGTAGTGCATGAGCCGTACACCGCCTCGCTGGCCGGGCCGGACCCGACCCGCACTCGCCGCGGGCGTCACCCACACCCAGTACTCGATGAACGAACTGGGGCACGCGTCGGCCATCGCCTCCGCCAGGACGGCGCCCGCCGTACCGATGGGCCTGTGCCTCCGCCTGCCCGACGTAACCACGCAGCGTCCGGAGACACGATGAGAGGCGACGACACCACCGCGCCGACGACCACGGTGACGGACCACCCGGAACCGCCACGGCCGACGGAACCGGCGACGGCCGCGCACGGGCTCGCCCGGGCGGTGCTGGCCGGCCTCGACGAGGCCGGCGTGCGCTGGTGCCTGCTGCGCGGCGGTCCGGAGGCGCTCATCGCCCCCGGGGACCTGGACCTCCTGGTCGCGCCGGCCGATCTCGAGCGGGCCGTAGCCGTGACGCAGGCCCACGGCCTGATCCACCTGGCCGGTCACGGCCGGGGCAGTCACCGGTTCTTCCTCGGGCTCGACCCGACCAGCAGCTCGTGGGTCGAACTCGACCTGGTCACGGAGCTCGCCTACGGCCGTCACTTCGAGGTGCGCACACTCGCGGCCGACCAGTGCCTGGGCCGGCGTGCGCGCCAGGACGGCGTGTGGGTACTCGCGCCTGGGGACGAGTTCTGGGCCCTGCTGCTGCACTGCGTGCTCGACAAGGGCAGGACCGGCGACCACCACCTACGTCGCCTGCGACAACTCGAGGACCACGCCGCGCTCGACGGTCCAGTCGCCCGGGCGCTGCCGGCCCGGGCGGCCCGGATGCTGCTGGCGTACTGGCGGGCCGGTCGCCCGGCAGCGCTGCCGGCCGTACGTCGGCAGTTGCTCGCCGCCTGTTGGTGGACCCGTCCGGTCAGCGCGGCCCGCCGTCTCGTCGGCTCGGCCGCGCTGCGCTCGATCGAGCGGCCGCTGCAGGCCTGGAGCCGTCGGGGTGTCGACGTCGCCCTGATCGGTCCCGACGGATCGGGTAAGTCCACCCTTGCCCAGGGCATCGAGTCGGCATTCTACTTTCCGGTACGCCGCGTCTACATGGGGCTCTGGCCGTCGAACGAGGCGCCGCGCAGCACTGCTGAACAGGGCCTACGCATTCTGCTGCGCCCGTTCACCGTGTGGCGTCGCTACCTGGCGGCGGTGCGCCACCGGGCGCTGGGCCGGATGGTGGTCTTCGACCGCTACGTCTACGACGCCCTGCTGCTGCCGCGCGGGCCGCTGGTCTGGCTCAAGCGGCCGTACTTCCAGCTGCTGAGCCGACTCTGCCCGGCACCCGACGTGGTGCTGCTGCTGGACGTCCCGGGATCGGTCATGTACGGCCGGTCCGGGGAGTACGACCCGGAGCACCTCGAACGGGAACGCGAGCAATACCACCGGCTGCAACGGCGAGTCCCGCACCTGGAGCGCGTGGACGCCGACCGGGCGCCGGAACTGGTCCTCGCCGACGCGCTCGGCCGGATCTGGCGGCACTACATCGAGCGGACGGCACGGTGAGGGGCGCCGTACAGTGGGCGCAGCCGGTCCTGCGGGACCGGCTCGCCTGCTGGCTGCACCGGCCCGAGCGGAGCTGGACCGCCACCGTCGCACCTCGCCTGGTCGCCCGGGCGACCGCCACCGACCCCACACGGTGGCAGACCGAGTCCGTCGCCTTCACCAGTACCTCGGTAGCGGTGGCCACGGTACGGGGTCGCGGGGCCGACGGGTGCTACATGGTCAAGGTGCCCTGGGCACAGCAGGCCACCGAGGGGCTGTGGCGCCAGGCCGAGGTGCTCGACCAACTGTGGACGAACCCGCGCCTGCCCGGCCTGCGCCCGCTCCTGCCCTACTGCATGGCGCAAGGCGAGGTCGAGGGGCGCTACTACTGCGTGGAGCAGGCGTTGTGGGGCGCTCCGGCAAGCGGGATGATGCTGCGGCGTAGCCGGCGGGCCACGCTGCTCGCCTCCGCCAGCCGGGTCATCCGCGACCTCCACCAGCGTACCCAGGAACGGACCCTGCTCGACCGGGCCGCCCTGGAGGAATGGGTGGACGTTCCGCTCCGGCGGCTGAGGGCGTTCGCCGCCACCCACCCGCGACGTGGCCGGTTCCTGGACACGGTCTGGCGACTACGGGAGGAACTCGTCGTCGCCCTCGTCGGCCGCACCGTGCACACCTCCTGGATCCACGGCGACTTCTGGCCCGGCAACCTGCTGGCCACCTCGCCGGACGGCCACGTGACCGGGATCGTCGACTGGGACAAGGCCTCGGCCCGCCAACTCCCCCTGCACGACCTGCTGCACCTGCACGTCCTCGCCCGTCGGCTGGCCCGCGGTGACGAACTCGGCGAGATCGTCGTCCAGGCGCTACAGAACGGGATCGACCAGGCGCTCGACGTACCTGCCGACGAGGCCGCCGACTGGCTGGACGGCATCCCGCCCCGACCCGCCCTGCTCCTCTACTGGCTACGCCACATCCTGCTCTTCATCGACTCGGAAGGTGACCATGACGATCCACGGTGGATCCGCCGCAACGTCGAACGCGTCCTCGCCGGCGTCTGAGCCGGTCGCCGTCCTCGATTCGGCGGCGCCGGCCGGGCCCGGCTCGGCCCCGACGGTGACCGTGGTCGTCTGCGTCTACACCGAGCGGCGGTGGCCACAGATCGTCCGGGCGGTCCGCTCCGTGCTGTCGCAGAACGTGCCGGCGGCACAGGTCGTCGTGGTCGTCGACCACAACCCGGCGCTGCTGGAGCGGGTGCTCGCCACGTTCCCCGAGCTGACCGTCGTACCGAGCACCGGCCCGCGCGGTCTCTCGGCCGCCCGCAACACCGGGCTGGCCCGGGCGACCGGCGAGATCGTCGCCTTCCTCGACGACGACGCCGAGGCGGAGCCCGACTGGCTGGCCCGGCTGCTGCCGCACTACCGGGACGAGCGGGTACTCGCGGTCGGCGGCCACGCCGTACCGGCCTGGGAGGAGGAACGGCCGCGCTGGCTGCCCCCCGAGTTCGACTGGGTGGTCGGGTGCAGCTTCACCGGCCAGCCCACAGAGGTCGCCCCGGTGCGAAACGTCATCGGCTGCAACATGTCCTTCCGCCGGTCGGTCCTGGAGCGCACCGCCGGCTTCGACCCGGCGCTCGGCCGGGTCGGTCGTACGCCGGTCGGCTGCGAGGAGACGGAACTCTGCATCCGAATCCGGCAGCTCGAACCGGACGGCGTGGTGCTCTACGACCCCGCGGCCCTGGTCCGGCACCGGGTGACCGTGGACCGGGCTACGTGGCGCTACTTCCGGCAGCGCTGCTTCTCAGAGGGGCGGTCCAAGGCGATCGTCGCTCGGCTGGTCGGCAGCGACGCCGGCCTCGCCACCGAGCGCACGTACACCCGCCGCACCCTGCCCGCCGGGGTGCGCCGCGGCCTACGCCAGGTCCGTACCGGCGACCGCGCCGGGCTGCTGCGGTCCGGCGCGATCGTCGCCGGACTGCTGGTGACCGCCGCCGGCTACCTCTCAGCCCATGCACTGCGCACCTCTCAGGCGGTCGGCAAGCCGGTGTCCCGGCGCCGGGTCGGTCCGGCGCCAGTACGGGTACTCACCGTCGAGCTCGCCGAGGGAGTGCCCGACGTGCCTGACACGGGCGGGCCGGACGGCACCCGGTACGCGGCAGCGCAGGTCCTGGTCCGGCTGCACGGGCAGCCGCTCGGGCTGGTCAACGTCGCGCTGCCGGCCGGCGGGCTGGCCGCGTCGGCGCTCACCGCCGCGATCCGGGACCGCCTCTCCACGGCGATCGACGCGCACCTGCGACACGACGGCCTGACCACGCTCGGCCCCAGCCCAGCCGGGAAGAGTGGCGGCACCGGGTCGGCGCACTCCACCGAGGCGGCCGCACCCGCCGGCGCCGGGTCGTGCCGTTCCCGTCAGGCAGCGGACGACCACGCCCCGTTCGTCAGCGTGGTCGTGCCCACGTGTGGACGCACGCCGCTCTTCGAGTCCGCCCTCGACTCGCTCGCCGCGCTCGACTACCCCCACTACGAGATCATCGTCGTGGACAACGCGCAGCAGGTAACCGATACGGCACGGATCATCGCCAGTCGCGCCGCCGACGATCCCCGGCTCCGCTACACGATCGAAACGCGGCGCGGTGTGGCGCCTGCCCGCAACCGGGGGCTGGCCGAGGCGAAGGGCGCGATCGTCGCGTTCGCCGACGACGACCTCATCCTCGACCCGGCGTGGCTGCGCGGCCTCGTCGACGGCTTCACCGACGCTGACGTGACCGGGGTGACCGGGCAGATCCTCGCCCGGGAACTCGACACGCCGCCACAGATCTGGCTGGAGCAGTACGGCGGTTACGGCAAGGGCTGCCAGCGGCGGAGGTTCGACCGGGCCGGGGTCGTCACGCTTGAGGTGGGGGGCGCGCGCCATGTCGAACTGCCACCGCGGTCGCTTCACCCGTACCTGCCCGGATCATACGGCTCCGGCGCCAGCATGGCGTTCCGCACCGACGCGCTGCGCCGGCTGGGCGGCTTCGATCCGCGGCTGCGCAGCGGGGAGGACATCGACCTGCTGCTGCGCACGGTGCTCGCCGGACACACGCTGGCCTACGAGCCGGGGGCCATCGCCTGGCACACGCACCGACGTGAGCTGCGGGCGCTGCGGCGGACCATGTACCAGTACGGAGTCGGCCTCGGTGCCGTGCTCACGAAATGCCTGGCGAGCGACCCCTCCGCCCGACGCGAGCTGCTGGAGCGGCTGCCCCGCGGCGTCGCCTACGCCCTGCGGCCGCGGTCGGCGAAGAACAACCAGAAGCAGGAGGACTATCCGGCCTCGCTGACCGCCCTCGAGCTCTGCGGGCTGGCGCTCGGGCCGGTCTACTACGCCGCCGCCGCGGCCCGATCCGGAAGGAGCCGCAGGTGAACCATTCACCGAAGACGGTCGTTCCCGTCCTCTGCTACCACAGCGTCGGCGACGAACGCCGAGACAACACGCTGCGCTGGTCCGTGTCGCGGGGCGACTTCGACGAGCAGATGGCGCTGGTCCGGGAGCGCGGGCGCACGCCGATGACGGTGAGCGGCTACGCGGCCGTACTGCGCGGGCTGGCGCCGCTGCCACCACGACCAGTGCTGATCACCTTCGACGACGGCTTCCCCGACCTCGCCGAAACCGCCTTGCCGGTGCTGCGCCGGCACCAGCTCACGGCGACCGCGTACGTCATCGCCGCGCGGGTGGGCGTGGTGCCGTCGCCTGACCCGTCACTCGACTGGGACCAACTCCGTGAGCTGCACTCGCACGGGGTGGAGATCGGTTCGCACAGCAGGAGCCACCGCGCGCTCGACTGTCTACGCCAGACCGAGCTGCACCAGGAGGCGGCAGGGAGCCGACAGGTGCTGGAGGACGGGATGGGCACGTCGGTCCGTTCGTTCGCCTATCCGTACGGCTACCACAGCCGCGCCGTGCGGACCGCGGTGCGGGCTGCCGGCTACTCCTCCGCCTGCGGAGTCAAGAACGCGCTGAGCCACCCGAACGATGATGTCTTCGCCATCGCCCGGGTGCTGATCGAGCGGGATACCGGCGTCGCCGGGATCGGGGCTCTGCTCGACGGCACCGGCTGGCCGTTGGCCTGGGGCGGCGAGCGGTTGCGCACCCGGGGCTGGCGTGCGTACCGGCGGGCCCGCCACCTCGTTGTGCACAGGGCGCGGCCGTGGCCGAGCCAGCCGACCTCGTGACGGCAGGGAGAACACCCGCGACAGGAGGAGGGGTGACCTGGTGAGCGAACGTGCGAGGACCGTGGATGTTCCGGTCGGTGGCTCCGCTCCCGGCGTCGGCACCGTCGCCGAGCCGATCGGCGTACGGCTGCGCCAGCACCTGCGCGACCCGTTGAACGGCAACGTCTACGCGCTGATGCTCAACACGGCGGTGAGCTCGCTGCTCGGCATCACGTACTGGGCGCTCGCCGCCCGCCTCTACTCGCCGGCCGAAGTCGGCGTCGGGGCGGCGACGGTGTCCACGATGACGTTCCTGAGCAACCTCTCCCAGCTCAATCTGAACGGAGCAATCGCCCGCTTCCTGCCAACCGCGGCGGCGCAGGGCAGCCGGCTGGTCGGGTACGCCTACGGGGTCACCTGCCTTGCGGCGCTCACCCTCGGCGGCGGTTTCCTGCTGCTCGCTCCCCTGGTCACCGACCGGCTCGATTTCCTGCACCGCACGCCTCTGATCGCCGTGGCGTTCATCCTCTCCGTCGCCGGCTGGTGCGTCTTCACCCTGCAGGACAGCGTGCTGACCGCCCTGCGCGGTGTCGTCTGGGTCCCGATCGAGAACACCGCCTTCGGGCTCGCCAAGATCGCGCTGCTGGTGCTGCTCGCCGGCGCCGTACCGAGCCTGGGCATCTTCATCTCGTGGAACCTGGCGGTCGTCGCGGCGCTCATCCCCGTCAACGTGCTCGTCTTCCGCCGGCTGCTGCCCCGGCAGCGGGCACGTCGCACCGAAGCGGCGCTGCCGGATCGTCGGGGGCTCGCCCGGTTCGTGGCGCTGGACTACGTCGGATACCTGTTCATGCAGGCCGGCACGAACGCTCTGCCGTTGATCGTGACCGCCCGGCTGGGCGCGGAGGCCAATGGCGTCTTCTACGTGGCCTGGCTGCTCGGCGGCTCCCTGGAACTGGTGGCGTACCACTTCGGCACCTCGCTGACCGTGGAGAGCGCCGCCGACGAATCGCGACTCGCGGCGTACGCGCGGCAGATGCTGCGCCGGGGGCTGCTCCTTTTCGTACCGGCGGTCGTCCTGCTCTGGGTGTCGGCACCGCTGCTGCTGGCCCTGTTCGGCAGTAACTACGCCGCAACCGGCTCGGGCACCCTGCGGCTCTTCGCCGTCGCGGTGCTGCCCAAGCTGGTGCTGACCGTCTTCGTCGCGGCATCGCGGGTGCAACGCCGGGTGGGGCGGATCATCCTCGTGCAGGCGGCCACGAGCACCCTGGTCGTGTCGCTGGCGCTGGTCGCGATGGCCGAGATCGGGGTGGCCGGGGTCGGCGTGGCGTACCTCACCGGACAGGTCGTGGTGATGGGTGCGGTCCTCCCGTCGATGATGCGGCTGTTGAGGGCCGGGTCGTGAGCGGCGACGCGGCCCTGCTGGCCGCTCCGGCCACAGCCGGTCAACGGATACGAACCGGTCTGCTCGGGGGCGCCGAGTATGCGGCGCCCACGGCGGCGCTCGCGCTCGGGGTCTGGGCCCTGGAGCGGGGGGACGCCGCCGACATCGGTTCGCTCGGCCTGGTCACCGCCCTCCGCCCCGAGTTGTACGTCGCACTGGCCCTGCTGACCGCGAGCTTCCTCCGCGGGGTGTTCCGCACCCGCCCGGCGTCCGACGCCCTGCTCGCCGCGCACGTGGTGGTGCTCGTCATCCTGCTTTTCGGCGCGGCGCCGATCATCGAGCCACTGCCGCGCGTGATCTCGGGCTGGCTGC
Organism: Micromonospora sp. SL1-18; assembly: GCF_047921505.1. Lineage (NCBI taxonomy): Bacteria > Bacillati > Actinomycetota > Actinomycetes > Micromonosporales > Micromonosporaceae > Micromonospora > Micromonospora sp. SL1-18. The sequence goes on from NZ_JBLROA010000014.1 coordinate 24,437, forward strand.
ATGTCGGCTTCGCCGACTACATCGCCCGTACCGGGGAGACCTTGCCGGAGTTGGACGCCCGTTTCAGCTGGCCCGGGTTCTTCGCGCTGACGGCCATGGCGACGCGGGCGGCCGGGATGCCTGACGCCATGCCGCTGCTCGCCTGGGCGCCCGTGGGGTTCAACCTGCTCTACGGCGCTGGGGTGTTCCGGCTGGCCCGGGTGATGTCGCCTGACCCGCGGTCGGCGTGGCTCGCCCTCTGGCTGTTCTTCCCAGCCAACTGGGTGGGGCAGGATTATTTCGGCCCGCAGGCGATGAACTACCTCTTCTACCTGGCTCTGCTGATGGTGCTGCTCCGCTGGTTCCACCCGATCCGGTCCGATGGCCTGTACCGCCAGCGGTCCCTGGGAAGCCTGGTCGGTTTGCTGCGGCGCCTGTTCCGGCTCCCGCCGAGGCCGCTGCTGCTCGATTCGGTGGCCGATCAGGCCAGCCCGGCAACGCTGGTCGGTCTGGTAGCGGTGGTCCTCGCCATCTTCGCGGCCAGTACCGTGAGCCACCAACTCACCCCGATCGCGATCGTGGTCAGCGTCGGTGCGCTGGTGCTGGTCCGCCGCTGCACGCTCCGTACGCTTCCGGTCCTGCTCGCCGTCGTGCTGATGGCATACATCAGCTACGGCGCTATCGCGTACTGGCAGGGGCACCTGCACGACATGTTCGGCTCCTTCGGGAAAGTCGGCGGCACCGTCAAAGCTGGAGCGGTCGAACGGGTGCGAGGCGACACGGGCCACCAGATGGTGGTGCTGCTGCGGGTCGGTCTCGCGCTGACGGTCTGGGGGCTGGCGGCCGTCGGCGCGTGGCGACGAATGCGTCGGGGACAGGCCGTCCTGGGGCTCCTGGCGCTCGCCGGGGCACCGTTCCTCCTCCTGGCGATGCAGAGCTACGGCGGCGAGATCTTCCTCCGGGTCTACGCCTTCGCCCTGCCGTTCATGGCGATCCTTCTGGCCGCGCTGCTGGTCCCGGTGTGGCCGGCGCGGCGTCGCGTACCCGCGGCCCTCATGGCGAGCGCGCTGAGCAGCGTCCTCATCGGCGCGTTCTTCGTCGCCCGATACGGTAACGACGCCTTCGAGCAGGTGCGCCCGGCCGACCACCGGGCCGTGGAGTGGCTCTACGCCAACGCCCCGGCGGGCGTCTCGCTCGTCTCGGTCACCTCCAACGTCCCCTGGCGGGCGCAGGGCGTCGAACGGTACCAGTACCTACCCCTCGGCCAGGACCTCGGACCGACGACGGCCATCGCGATCGAGGCGGAGATGCGGAGCAACCCGAAGGGCTCATACCTGATCATCACAAAGGGACAGTTCGTCTTCGCGGAGTCGTTCCTGGGCAAGCCGCGGGGCTGGGGCGAGGCCCTGGAACGCGAGGTCGTCGGCTCAGGGGACTTCAAGCTCGTCTACTCCAATCCGGAGGCGAGGATCTACGTCCTCGCCAACAGCGAAAGGGGCGGCCGGTGACCCAGATCGCCGAGCCCGAGATCGATGCGAATCCAGGTCTTCCCGGCCGACGTGCCTCTTCCTCGCTGGGGGACTTCCCGTCGCCCACGCCATGGCCGGCGTTGGTGACGCTCGTCGCCGGCGACGCCATTCTCGCCCTCGTCCTCTGGGACGTGCCGGGCATCCTGCGGACGGTCAGCGTCCTCGGCTACCTCTCCGTGGCGCCGGGACTGGCCTGCGCACGGCTGATCCGGATACCGGACGGCCTCAGCCGGTTCGTCGTCGGCGTCGCGCTCAGCCTCGCCCTCGGCGTCCTGGTCGCGCAGGGGATGATCCATCTGCACCTGTGGACGCCGCTGCTCGGGATCGCCACCCTCACCGTGATCGCGTCGCTGGTCGCCCTGATCGAGCTGGGCCGGGACGTGCTGCATCACCGCCGGAGGCGATGAATGGAGGCGGAATGACTGACATCGCTCTCAGCATGGCGCGTTCCGGGCCGGTCCAGGCGGCCGTGCTCGCCCTGCTGCTGGTGGCGCTCATCGCCCGGATCACGGTGCAGCTCACCGCGCGACCGGCGCGGCCGGCGACCCTCCGATTCCTCGACATGGTCGCCGCACCGCTGCTCGTCGCGTTCGTCATCATCATCCTGGAGCGGTTTCGTTATCTGATGACCTGAGCTGACCGTGGCTCATCTCCCCATTCACAGGCCGTGGCGACGGTCGCCCGTCACCAGCTCGCTGATCCGTGCCTCGGATCGGGCCGAGAAGGGGTTTCGGTAAGCGGCCACCGCCTGCCGGGTGTCCTCGGCGACCAGGTCGGCGTTGATCTGGGCGGCCGCGGCGGCGCCCGCTGCGGCGGCACCACCGACCTGAGCGGCAAGATCGGTGGCGTTGCCCGCAACCCACACCCCGGGTACCTCGGTACGGCCGGTCGGATCGGCGGGAAGGTGCTCGCCGGCCCCCGCCGGGTGTGCCGCCGGCCGCAGCCCGAGCGCCGCCAGGAACCCGACGCGTGCCACCATCCGCGACGACACCACCAGGGCGTCGCGGCGGACCACCCGGCCGTCGCTGAGCCGTACACCCACGAGGCGGTCCTCGACGATCTCCAGGGACGCCACCTCGCCGTCCACCACCCGGATGCCACGGGCGGCCAACTGTTCTGCTTCCTCATCGCCGGGCGGTGGCATGGTGTGGGTGAAGAAGGTGACATCGGCGCTCCACTGGCGGAACAGCAACGCCTGATGCACCGACAACGGCCCGGTGGCCACCACCCCGATCGCCTGGTCCCGGACCTCCCAACCATGGCAATACGGGCAGTGCAGCACGTCCCGCCCCCACCTGGCGCGCAGTCCCGGCAGGTCCGGCAGTTCGTCCACCAGCCCGGTGGCCACCAGCAACCGGCGCGCCCGCACCGTCCGGCCGTCGACCAGCGCCACCGCGAACCCGTCGCCCTCACGCGTTGTGGCATCCACCTCGCCGGCCACCACGTGGCCACCATAGCCACGGACTTCCGCCCGGCCGCGCGCCAGCAACTCGGCCGGCGGCACACCCTCGCGGGCCAGCAACCCGTGCACCCCCTCGGCCGGGGCGTTGCGCGGGGCACCCCCGTCGAGCACCACCACCGACCGGCGCGCCCGGGCGAGCATCAACGCCCCGCTCAACCCCGCGGCGCCCCCGCCGATCACCACCACGTCGTAGCCGTTCCTCAGCTGATCGGTCACCCTGACCACCTCCCGCGGCAACCATGCGACGGGCTTGGCAAGAGTGGCAAGCTCTGTTGCTATTACGGCAAGATGGCAGCATGGACGACGACCTCGACCAAGCGCTCGACGCGGTCGGTCCCCGGCTCCGCGCGCTGCGCCAGCAGCGCGACACCACGCTGGCCGAACTGTCGGCAACGACCGGCATCTCGGTGAGCACGCTGTCCCGGCTGGAGTCCGGCACCCGCCGGCCGACTCTCGAACTCCTGCTCCCCCTGGCCAGAGCCCACGACGTCACGCTCGACGAACTCGTCGGCGCCCCACCCACCGGCGACCCGCGCATCCACCTACGCCCGGTCACCCGCCACGGCATGACCATGTTGCCGCTGACCCGCCGGGCCGGCGGCATCCAGGCGTACAAGCTGGTGATCCGTGCCGACGGGCGGCGAAGCAAACCCGACCTGCAGACCCACGAGGGCTACGAATGGCTCTACGTCCTCAACGGGCGGCTGCGGCTCGTCCTCGGCGAGCACGACCTGGTGCTCTCCCCCGGCGAGGCGGCCGAGTTCGACACCCGCGTACCGCACTGGTTCGGGGCCGCCGACGCCGAACCGGTCGAGTTCCTCAGCCTGTTCGGCCGGCAGGGCGAACGCCTGCACCTGCGGGCCCGCCCCGCATCGTCGGCATCACGGCCGTCTCCGGCGGGACGCTCAGACGGGCCCACCGTTACCGGCGCATGACACCGCACCGGCACGAGCGGATCGGATTTTCTCACACTGACGACCTCGAACACCGATCCGCCGTGCTTCCACTGCGGCCTGCTGCTCGGCCCGGTAGGCAGATGGCTATTGCGGGCCCGGCCTGGTCGGCTGCGGTGCCCTACGGTTGCCCGCCCTGCTCCAGAGATGGTGATGGCGCCCTGGTCTGGCCGGCCACAGGCACGTCAACGGGCAACGCCTCGAGCTGGAAGCGGCTCAGCAGGTCCGGCAGAAGGGTCGTGAGGGCCGTGACGGTGTTCTGCCGGTCGCCGCCGCCGTCGTGGAAGAGCACGATGGAGCCCGCTCCGGTGCCCTTCGAGACGGTAGAGATGATGGCGGTTGCCTGCGGTTCCTCCCAGTCCCGGGGGTCCACTACCCAGTGCAGGCTGGTCATGCCCAGGTCCTGGGCGATAGCGACGAGCTGTGGCGTCCAGTTCCCGCCCGGCTGCCGGAAGTACTTGATCGGGGCGTGCGGCGCGGCGGCGTGGATGGCCTGGCTGGTACGGAGCAGATCGCCCTCAATCTCCAGACGTGGCCGGCTGCCGAGGTCGAGGTCTTCGTTCCAGGTGTGGTTGCACACCGTGTGACCGTCGGCCACGATGGCCCGCACAAGTTCCGGATACGCCTGGGCGTGCTTGCCGAGCAGGCAGAACGTCGCCTTGACGTGGAACTGGCGCAGCGCCTTGAGGACGAGCGGGGTCCACGTGGGGTCGGGTCCGTCGTTGAAGGTCAGCGCCACCTGCGCCGAGCCGGTGGTCATCAGGACACCGGCGGGGACGGGGGATGCGGTGGCAGACGGCGTGTCGTCGGGCGGTGCCGCTTTCGGCAACTGGGACCGGCCGGCCAGATAGGCGCCGCTGAGCAGCACCGCCAGGAACACGGTCAGGACGGCAGTGGCGCGCAGCGCCGTAGACCGGCGCATCAGGCTGTCCTTCGGCTGTCTGCCGCCGCGGGCAGGTCATGGCTGGTCACTTTCGCCCTCTCTCCCAATTCGACAGCCGTCACGTTAGTCGCCAAATCACCTAAGTCAGGTGTATATGAACAAATTCCTCTCTCATTGCCGCATTATGGCTCGAACCGGCAGCACGCTACGCACGCACGGTTGGCTAGGCGAATGCGTGGCTCGGGGTGAAATCGAGAACGACACGGGACCAGTCGGGCGCCGCCGCGTCGCGCACGGCCACGGCGCGCCGCACCCGCCGCAGGTCCGGACCTGCAACACCGGCCCGTGCTGGTCGGCGGCGGGGAAATCCGGGCCGTTGACAAGCCCGTCACCCGGGCGCCGTTCGCCCACCCTCGGCGGACTGCTGCCGGTCGAGGCAGTCTGCGAGCTCGATGACGACGGCGGGGTAACGCGGGTCGGTGTGGTACGGCCAGTGTCCCTCGATGGGGGGCGGGACGGTGTCCATCGGCGGGACGGTGACCCCGCGCGGGTCGCGCAGCCGCACATCGACGCGGCCGGCCGGCCCGCCGACGGCGGGTGGTTCGCCGGGCCGATGGGTGGAGAAGATCGCCCCACTGACCGGATCGGTGTTCCGCCACAGGTTGCGCCAGCGCCACCCGACACGCTCGCCGATCTCGCGCAGGGCCCGCTCGCCGAAGTAGGCCGGCGACAGGTGCGCGTAGAGCCGGCGCAGCGGGGAGCCGTAGGTGAGCAGGGCGACCCGGTGCAGCGTCTCCGGCGGCAGTTGCAGGATGACCGCCGCCGCCAGCGCGGAACCGTGGCTGTGCCCGGAGAGCACCACCTTCCGGTCTCGGGCCAGTGCGCTCACCCGCTTGGCGAGCTCCGGCACCGCCCGCTCGCCGTAGCTGGGTGGCGCGAACGGATGGGCCGTCCGGGGGAAGAAGGTGCCCAGATCCCACAGCACCCCCACGGCACGCCGCACGTTCAGGGAGACGGCGGCCAGGACGCCGACCACCAGCAGACCGACGATGACCAACCCCAGCGAGGACGTCGCCACGTCGATCGCCACGGCCGCGGCCGCCACCAGCCTGGCGTTGTTCCCGGTGACCCGCTGGGTCAGCTGGGTCGGCCCGATCCCGGCCAGGTCGAACGCGGTGAACGCGAGGCTGAGCACGGAGAGCACGAGGTACACGATGATCAACGGGCTGAACTGCTCAGCCAGGCGGGCCCGGCTGATCACCCGGCGCACGCTCTGCAGCCGCGCGGCGGCCTGCGGCGGCGCGTCGGGAAAGTCCTCCCGGCTGATCCGCTCCGCCTGCCGCTCCCGCCGGCGCCGCCGGAACCGGCCGGCGTACAACCCGAAGATGACGACCAGCAGCACAGCGGCAAACGCACCCAACGCCTCCCACCGGTAGGCGACCGGCGGATCCAGTGGCGGGGTGCCGGGCGGCGGTGGATGCTCCAGACCCGGGATTTCGCCCCGGTCCAGGAAGTCCGCCACCCGGTAGTCGAGCCCGGCGCTGTAGGTTGCCGCGAGACCGACCGAGACCGCGCCGACGATCGGGGCACCCAGGCCCTGGAAGAACGCCCGCGCCTCGGGTCGTGCCGCGCGTTGCTGCCACAGCGCGACCACGGCGAGCGCAGTGAGCAGCGCGGCCTGCGCGACGATCACCGCGCTGACACTGACGGCGAAGCCGGGCATGGGCTGGTCCACGGGTACGGGGGCCCGCGGCAGGAGGGCGTACCCGCCGGTGAGGACCGTGATCGCGACGGCCGCGATCCGCAGCGGCCGGATGAGCGCCCTGGTCCAGTCCCAGCCCGTGGGCGGGGCGCTCAACCCGGGCAGGCAGAGCAGCACCACGCAGACGGCCACGAGCAGCCCGGCAGCGACGACGAGGGCACCACCGATCGGGCTGCGGTCCTCGGTGGTGAGCGCGACGAGGACGCTGAGGTCCAGCACGCCGTACGCGATCGCCACGTGGATCGACCGGAGCCGTCCGACGAGTGCCTCCCCGTGCCAGAACCAACGAGTTTCGAGGCGATCGCCGGCCGGGGCACGGGAGGTGTCGTACGTCGACTGGAAGCCTTCGTACGCGAAGCCTTCGTACGCGCGCGCGGAGCGCGCTCCGACCCACCAGACCAGGCGGATCGCGGCGGCCGGCAGCGCGGCGAGGACGACCAGTCGCGGCCCGGCTGGCAGCGCGCCGAGCCAGGACAGGTACGGGCGCCCCGCGGTGCACGGCTGGGACGGCGCGCACTGCCAGCCGACGAGGTCCAGGGCGACACCGACGATCGACAGCACGAAAACTGCCGTGACGGTGGCGCCGAGCAGGCGGCACAGGGCCTTCATGGTGCCGCCCTCACCCACCGGCGGCCGCACCCACGCCGCCAGGTTGCTGAACATGAACGGCAGCAGGAACAGCAGCGACAGGGCACGCGCGATCCGCCCCGAGGTCAGGTTCCGCCACTGGTACGCCTCGACCGCGCCCCCGCCCGGCCCGGACTCGACCCCGTAGCCCGGGCGTGGGCGGTAGAACCCCGCGTGGTCGTCACCGGCCACCCGGACCACCACCGGGTGGTCCAGCAGTTCCTCCGCCCGCACCCCGGTGACCCCGTGTACGCGCAGCTCCACCACATCTCGCGCCATCTGCCCCTGATCACGCCGTCGGGTCACAGGCCTGCTCGAGCCTGCCGCGCGCGCATACCCCGAAGCGGAACGGCTATGTCCGCCGGTTCACCGGTGGCGCGGCGGCCCGCTGCGGCGGCCCGCTTCGGCGGCTTTCGCGGCCCTCCTCGGTAAGCTGGCCGGAACCGGATCGGCGGTGGGCCGGCGACGGGCCAGGAGGAGTGGCGGCGATGACCGGTGGCGCCCGGCGGCCCGGGCAGGCCCCCGCGGTCGAGACGGACCGGGACGCCTGCCTGGCGGCGGTCGCCCGGGCGGCCAGCGCGGACGCCGGTGGGGTGCCGGTGGACCTGCTCGGCGACTACCTGTGGCTGCTCGCCGAGGCGGCGGTGACCGGGCGGCGGCCCCGGCGCGCCGAGCTCGACGCCGTGGGCGTGCTGGGGCGGCGCGCCGCCGAGCAGGGCGTCTCGGCGGGGCGGGCCGTCCAGCTGTACCTGTCGGCGGCGCGGCGGCTGTGGCAGCAGCTGCCGCAACTGACCAGCTCCACCGACAGCGAGGTGGTACGCGCGGCGGCCGAGGCGGTGCTGCACGTCGTCGACAGTGCGGTGGCCACCCTCGCCGAGGGTTACGCCGTGGCCCGCCGCGAGCTGGTCCGGCGCGAGGAGACGCTGCGCCGGGAACTCGTCGACGACCTGCTGCGCGGCGACTCCGACCTGGGTGGCCTGGTGGAGCGGGCCGAACCGTTCGGGCTGGACCTGGCCCGGGTGCACCAGGTCGCACTGGCCGCGCCACGGCGGCGCCTGCCGGACACCGACGCGGCGATCAGCGCGCTGGAGGGCGTCATCTTCGACCGCCTCGGCGACCGCGACGTGCTGGTGGCGACGAAGGAAGGGCTGCTCGTGGTCATCGCCCCCGCCGACGCGGTGCCGCCCGATCGGGGCGCCCGCAGCCGGGAGTCGGCCGGCGACCTCGGGCGCCTGATGCACGCCGAGCTGGACCGCCTACCGCGTGGCGGCCCGTGGCAGGTGGCGGTCGGCCGCCCGCACCCCGGCCTGTACGGCATCGCCCGGTCCTACGAGGAGGCCCGCGAGGCGTTGCTGACGGCGCAGCGGCTGAACGCCGACACAGCGGTCATCGACGCCCGCGACCTGCTCGTCTACCGCGTCCTGCTGCGGGACCAGCCCGCCATCGTCGATCTCGTCCAGGCGGCGCTCAGTCCGCTGCGCCACGCCCGCGGCGGAGCCCAGCCGCTGCTGGACACCCTGGACGCGTACTTCGCCACCGGCGGGATAGCCACCGAGGCCGCCCGCCGGTTGCACGTGTCCGTCCGCACGGTCACCTACCGGCTGGACCGGATCAGGACGCTCAGCGGCTACGACCCGAACGACCCGCGCGACCGGTTCACCCTGCAGGCCGCGGTGTACGGCGCGAGAGCGCTGGACTGGCCGCGCCAGCCGCTGCCTGGCCCCGCGTCGTAGTGGGCGTGCCTGGCCTCGTCAGTTCCGGTCGGTGCCGGCGACCACGTCGAGCAGGCCCAGCAGGCCGGCCAGCGTGACCGCCTCGGACCGGGTGAGGCGGAGGACGCGGGTCTTGTCCGGGTCGTCCAGGTCGTCGTAGATGACATCCCGGCGGTCCAGCCCGCGGTACTCGACCACCCCGACCCGGCGGCCCTGTGCCGTGGTGAAGGTGTGCCGCATCCCGATGCCAGGCAACGGCGTGTGTTCGATCTTCATCCTGTGCTCCGTACGGAAGGGCTGGTGAGGGGGCCCCGAGGTGCGGCCGATCGGCCGGCGACCCCGGCCGGTGGCTCGGGGCGCGGCACGGACCGGGTGGTTCAGACGTGCGGACGGCGCGTTCAGGCGGCGGCTGGCCGGCCCGGCGGCGCCCGGTCGGCCGACCAGGCCGGAACACAGCCCGGGATGGCCCTCGCCAGCCTGACCGCGACGCACCGGCCCACCGCGCGGCCGGCCTGGCGGGTCGCGGTGAGCACAGCCACGACCACGAGCATCGCCAGCGCGTTGCGCGTAGCGACGTCGAGTCGGAGCCGAGGGTCTGCCATGCGGCCCACCATAGCCGGGCGTCCGGTGTCCCGTCGCCGCCGTTGTTGCTGCCGGCTACGGCTGGCTCGCCGGTGAGCCCGGGCCCTGGCAGGTCGCCGACGACCGGCAACCAAGACGCCGAAAGTTGGCCGGGCGTAGGCCATGTCGGTCCGTCACTTCCGGCCGACGCTGGAGGTCCCACAGGGTTCTGACCGGCAAGGAGGTGCGTGATGACGGCCAGCGTAGTGGCTCCGTCACCGGTGCCAGCCGGTCACCGGGGCCTCGCGGTCGGCCGTCCCGAGGGCACCGCGACGATGTTGCGCCGCCCGCCCCGCCGCCCAGCGCTTCGGCCCCTGTCCCGCCGTCCGGGTCCGATCGACACGCCGGGCGTGTTCAGCGGCTGACCGGAGCCGGTCGACCACCTCACTCAGATCCGCTCGCTTCCGCCATCTCCCACGCCGCTCCGCTCGGGGCGGCGCATCGTCATATCCACTGTGGAAGAAGAGGTCAGCATGCCCGTCGCCCAGGCCCCCACCGGTCGCCCATCGGAAACCGCTGGCACCGTCTCCGCAAACCGCCGCACCGGCGGGACGTCCACCACCCGTCCCAGCCCGATCGCCGTCGACCTCGGCAGCGGTCAGCTGCGGATCCGGCTGGGCGGCCACGAGCCGCTCACCACCCTGGTCACCGACCGGTCGGCCCGGCGGTATCCACTGGTACGGCGCGGCCGCATCATCGATGGCCCTGGATGCGTCACGGCGCTGGCCCAGCTGCTGCGACAGCACCAGGTCGGGGTGCCGGCCCGACCGCTGGTCGTCGTGTGCCGGCCATTGTTGGCGGCAGCGGCCGACCAGGACACCACCCGGCGAGTCCTCGAGGCCGTCTTCGCGCCCACGCGGCTGCTGTTCATCGACACCGTGCGCGCCGCCGCCATCGGCGCCGGGGCCGGCGCCGGCACGCTGCTCGTCGCCGACGTCGGCGCCCAGATCACCGAGGTGGCCGTCCTGCGAGACAGCCAGGTCATCGCCGGCCGACGCGCGAACCTCGGCACCTGCGACCTCGACAACGGAACCACCGTCGGCGTGCTCGCCGACCGGCTCGCCCGCCTGGTGCGGGACATGACCCAGGGGCCCGACGCGGTGCCGGCGGCCGCCACCGCCCTGGCCCGCGGGATGGTCCTGGTCGGCGACGGCGCCACCCGGCCTGACCTCAGAGACCGTCTCACCGGGACGACGGGGATCCCGGTGCACCGCGCCGCAGGGCCCCGCACGGCCGCACTGGTCGGGGCGAGTCTGGCCGCCGCGGCCGCGGCCCGCCACCCGGCTGCCGGCGACTGAGCCGAGCCCCGACCACCCACCACCTTTCGCCCCGGCCCCGCACCGGCACACTCCACGGAAAGGCAGCCACCATGACCGATACGCTGCGCAGTCGCACCGCAGCCCTGCGCGACACCCTCGAACGGCAGTTCCAGACGCACACCGGTCAGCTCATCGAACTCACCGCGTACAGCCGGGAACCCAACCACGGTGGCCACGACCCCGACACGTTGCGGGCGCTGATGGAGACCGCCCGGCAGGGCATCGCGGACAGCGCGGGGGCGCTGCGGCGCATGTCCGAGGGCACCTACGGCCGCTGCGAGAGCTGTGGCAGCGAGATCCCCGTCGCCCGACTGGAGATCCGGCCGTCGGCCCGCTACTGCGTCCCCTGCCAGGCGCGGCAGCGCGGCTGAGTCCCATCGCCCGCCAGCCGACCTGGATCACCGTCCAGTGGGCGACCCGGGAGGTCAGCCCGCCAGCGCGGCACTGATCGCGCGTACCTGGCCGGGCGCGACCGACCGCCAGAAGTCGTTGTCGTGGCAGCCGGTGCTGATCTCCACGGTGCCCGGGTCGGGCAGCCGGTCGCGCAGCGTACGAACCGCCTTGGCGAACGGGTCGGCCGCGCCGATGGCGATCCGCACCGGCATGTCGGCGAACTCGCGTGCCCGGGCGGTCACGTCGTACCGGCCCCACTCGGCGGCGCTGTCGAACGCACCCGCGTTGACCCGCTTCGCGTCGTCGTACGAGTGGAAGATCGCCGGCGAGGTGGCGACCACGGCCCGGAACCGGCCGGGGTAGGTCAGCGCGGCGACCAGGGCGCCGTACCCGCCCATCGACCAGCCGGCCACCGCGACCCGGTCGGTGCGCAGCCCCCGCTCGGCGAGCAGCGGCAGGAACTCGTCGACGAGCATGCCGAGCGGGTCGTCGTCGGAGTGGGGATGCCAGTAGCCGTCCCCGCCGTCCGGGGCGGCGAGGACGAACGGGGCCCCGCCGTGCGGCAACGCCTTCGCCAACTCGGCGCGTCCGACGCCGCGCCGCGACCCGGAGCCGTCGCCGACCAGGAACTCCGGGTATCCGGCGGCGTCGACGGCGGTGCGGGCGTCCGCCGCGTACCCGTGCAGGGCCAGGCAGACGGGCAGCCGCGCGCCCGGGGCGTACCCGGGCGGGTAGGCGATGGCGAAGCCGACCTGCCGGCGCCGCGCCGCGGAGCGGAAGCTGCCGGTGACCGGCGGCGGCGCGGGGGCGCGCGGCGCGTCCGGTGGACGGGCGTCGCAGCGGCCGAGCGCCTGGTTCAGCACCGACCGACCCGGCAGCACCTCGGCGTCGACCAGGGCGACGCCCGCCGCGCCGAGCCCGGCGAGCCCGGCCGCGGCGCCAAGGGACTGGAGCAGACGGCGTCGGCTCAGCGGCATTCGGGTCACGGTAGCCGGTCCAGGGACTCCGGCAACATGGCCAGGGTGGGCGCGACCTGCGAGTGCAGCGGCGTGGGCAGCGCCTCGCGGGTGTACCAGCCGATCCGGTCGAACTTGTGCGGCTCGCCGATGGCAACCGTCGCCGGGTCGACCCGAACGGCGAACACCACCGCCACCCAGTGCGACGGCGGGTCGTCGCGCAGCACGTTGCGCACCCCGAGCAGGCCGATCGCCAGCGGCGCGGTGCCGTACTCCTCGCACAACTCGCGGGCCACCGCGGCCTCGAACGTCTCGCCGAACTCCAGCGCGCCCGCGCCGGTGTCCCAGGTGCCCGGTTCGTCGCGGGCGCCGGCGCCGCGCCGGGCCAGCAGCAGCCGGCCCGCGCCGTCGTGACAGACGAAGACGCAGGACACCGAGGGGGTACGTGGCGGCATCCGCTTATTCTGCCCGATCGATCTCCCCGGCCGGCCCGGCCCCCGCGATCAACGCCTCAACGTGGACAACCGCGGCCGGACCTGCCGGTGCCAGGTGCGCGAGGTCGCCCTCCGACGTATCGATCATCTTGCGGGCAGGTGTTCCGGGGACCACCCCGGGTTTTTGACCACCCGGACGCTGGCCACCGCCTCCCACAGCGGTGACACCCGCCACCACGGCTGTTACCCGGCGGTTACCCGGCTGCGAAGCCGCTGTGGCCCGGCGGGTCAACGGTCGAGCCACGGGACCACCGGAGATGGTCCGGCGGTCATCCGGAGTATCGACAGGAGGACAGCGATGAGACTCAGGAGAGCACTGGTGGCGCTGGTCGTCATGCTCGGCGGGCTGGTCGCCGGCGCGGGTGGCGCCACGGCGGCCGCGCCGTACTGCGGGATCACCTGGGGCAGCACGGCCAAGGCGGCCGGCCCGCTCAGCATTGCCCCACTGGTCGAGGTCCGTACCGGGCAGCACGACTGCTGGGACCGGGTGGTCTTCGAGTTCGCCGGCCCGGCAGACGGTTGGTCTGTCGCGTACGGGGAGACCTACACCGAGGGGCGGGGGCTGGCGCTGTCCCCGTACACCGCCGGGGGCGCGCTGCTGCGGGTGTCGCTGCGGGCGCCCGCGTACGACGCCGGCCACGCCGCCACCGTGCCGTACCGCACCGGTGAGCACGCCGCGAACGCGCTGGGCTACCGGACGCTGCGGGACGTGGTCTTCGGCGGCAGCTTCGAGGGCTACACCACCTTCGCCGTGGGCGTCCGCGCCCAGCTGCCGTTCCGGGTCTTCGTGCTCAGCGGCCCGGGCACGCACAGCCGGATCGTCCTCGACGTGGCCCACCAGTGGCAGCAGTGACCCGTTTGGCGGTGATGGGGGCTGACCGGTCCCCCATCACCGACCGTTACGACAGCGACCGCGGCGCCGCGCCGGGCTACCGTAAAGGCATTATGGAGGGCCGCGTGCTGGTCGTCGAGGACGATGCCTCCATCCGGGAGGTCACCGCCCTCGGTCTGCGGCGGTCCGGGTTCCGGGTGGACACCGCCGTGGACGGCCCGGCGGCCCTCAGCGCGTGGCGGGCCCGGCCGGTCGACCTGATCGTGCTCGACGTGATGCTGCCCGGCCTCGACGGCTTCGAGGTCTGCCGGGAGATCCGGCGGACCAGCCAGGTACCGATCCTGATGCTCACCGCCCGCACCGACACCATCGACGTGGTCGTCGGGCTGGAGTGCGGGGCCGACGACTACCTGCGCAAACCGTTCGACCTGCCGGAGCTGGTCGCCCGGGTCCGCGCGGTGCTGCGCCGTGCGGTCGCCCCGGTCACCGAGGCCGTGGTGACCGCCGGGCCGCTGGACATCGACCCGGCACGGTTCGTGGTCCGTAAGGCGGGTCGGGAGCTGATCCTCACCGCGACCGAGTTCCGGCTGCTGCTGGAGCTGGCCCGCCGACCCGGGCAGGTGTTCACCCGCGAACTGCTGCTCGACCGGGTCTGGGGGTACACCTACCTCGGTGACTCCCGACTGGTCGACGTGGCCGTGCAACGGCTGCGCGCCAAGGTGGAGGACGATCCCGGCGCGCCGACGCTGATCAGGACGGTCCGCGGCGCCGGCTACAAGCTGTCGACGGGGTGAGGTGCGATGATCGCGGGCACGGTCGCGCCCGGGCGGCTGCGGCGCCGGCTCGTCATCGCGTTCGTAGTCGTCGCCGGGGTCTCCGCCGGCGCGCTCGCCGGCGGGTCGTACCTGATGCTGCGGCAGGCCCGATTCGACGGCTCGCTGCAACGCGCGGCGGCCGACGCCCGCTACCAGCTCGTGCTCGCCGCGCAGTTCCTGCCGCTGACCGACGCCCGCCGGGCCGACCTGCTGTCCAGCTTCGAGCAGAACGGGCGGCACGTGCTGCTGGTCGCCGGCGGCACCCAGGCGTCGAACCCCCGGTACGCGCCCACGCCCGGCCGGGCCCTGCGGGCCACGGTCGCCGCCGGGCAGCTCGGCTTCCAACGCTCCCCCGACGGCGCCCGGCCGCACCTGCTGGTGGTCGGCGGCCGGATCCCCGGCTCCACCGCCGAACTGTACGTGGTGACCGTGGAGGACGACCTCGTCGACGGCCTGAGCCAGCTCCGCACGGCCCTGGCCGTGGGCTGGGCCGTGGTGGTGCTGCTCGCCGCCGGGGTGGGCAACACGCTCGCCCGGCGGACCCTGGAACCCGTCGGCCGGGCCAGCCGGGCGGCCCGGGCCGTCGCCGAGGGGCTGCTGGACACCCGGCTGCCGGTACGCGGCCGGGACGAGTTCAGCGTGTGGGCCGCGTCGTTCAACGAGATGGCCGAGGCGCTGGAGACGAAGATCGAGGCGCTGTCCCGGGCCCAGGCCCGGGAGCGGCGATTCACCGCCGACGTGGCACACGAACTGCGTACGCCGGTCACCGCCCTGGTGGCGGCGGCGTCGCTGCTCGCCGACCAACTGGACGCGCTCCCCACCGACGCCCGCCGGGCCGCCGAACTCCTGGTCACCGACGTGGTCCGGCTGCGCCGGCTCGTCGAGGAGCTGATGGAGATCTCCCGCCTGGACGCCGGACGGGAGGCCCTGTCGATCCAGCCGGTGGACGTCGTCGCGCTGCTGCGCGGGATCGTCGACACACGCGCCTGGGCCGACCGGGTGACCGTGGCCGGGGAGGCACCGGCGACCGGCACCGACCCCCGCCGGCTGGAACGGGTGCTGGCCAACCTGCTGTCAAACGCGATCGAGCACGGCGGCGGCGCGGTCCGGGCCGATGTACGGCACACCGACGACACGGTGATCGTCGAGGTCACCGACCGGGGCGCGGGCATTCCCGCCGAACACCTGTGGCACCTGTTCGACCGCTTCTACAAGGTCGACCCGTCCCGCGCCGGATCCGGCAGCGGCCTCGGTCTGGCCATCGCGTTGGAGAACGCCCGGCTGCTCGGCGGACACCTTACGGTGCACAGCGAGGTCGGCCGGGGCAGCCGCTTCCGGCTCGAACTGCCGGCCGACCACGGAGGTGACCGATGCGACGCCTGATCGCCCCGCTCGCGGCGCTGCTGCTGCTCGCCGCCGGGTGTGCGCCGGCCCGAACGGGCACCCTCGGCCCGGCCCCGGGCGGATCCTCCCCGACCGCCGGTGCCTCGACGGGCGCGGCACCCGGGACGCCCTCCCCCATCGCCTCGCCCAGCCGGCACACCCCGTCAGCTCCCACGACTGTCGACACGCCCGGCCCGGCGGGGACGGTCACCGTGCAGCTGTG
Organism: Micromonospora sp. SL1-18; assembly: GCF_047921505.1. NCBI lineage: Bacteria > Bacillati > Actinomycetota > Actinomycetes > Micromonosporales > Micromonosporaceae > Micromonospora > Micromonospora sp. SL1-18. The sequence continues at coordinate 40,380 of NZ_JBLROA010000014.1, forward strand.
GTTCACCCGCGACGGGAAGCTCGTGCCGACCCGGCGTACGCTGCCCGCCACCGTGGCCACCTCCCGGCTGGCGCTCACCGAGCTGGCCGCCGGCCCGTCCCTGGCCGAGGCCGCCACCGGCATGACCACCCTGGTCCTGCCCGGCGGGCAGGTGACCCGGATCGCCGGTGGGGTGGCGATGCTGGCTCCGCCGGCCGGCTTCGACAGCGGCGGCCTCACGAACGTGCGGCTCCGCGAGGCCCAGGTGGTCTGGACGCTGACCCAGTTCCCCACCGTGCGCCGGGTGGCCTTCGCCGACGCCGCACCGACCGGCCGCGACGACTACGCCGACCTGCTGCCGCCGATCGTGGTGGCAGCCCCGGCGGTCGGTGACCGGATCACCAGCCCGGTCACCGTCACCGGCAGCGCGGAAGTGTTCGAGGCGACGGTGAGCGTGCGGGTGCTGGACGCCACCGGCCGAGAGATCGGCACCGGGTTCACCCTCGCCGCCTGCGGCTCCGGCTGCCGCGGCGACTACCGGGTGACCGTCGGCTACCGGCGGGCCACCGCTGGACCGGGCACCATCGAGGTGTACGAGGTGTCGGCCCGGAACGGCTCCCGGGTCAACGTCGTGGCGATCCCCGTCGTCATGGCCGCCGCGGGGTAGGGACGGTCAGCCGCTCGATCAGGTCCGCGGCGGCGGTCGCTCCGTCGGCCGAGCGGATCTGCCTGCCGAGTCGGGCGGCGGCGGCACGGTGGGGGCCCTCGCCGAGCATGCGTTCGATCGCGGCTCGGATGTCGCCGGCCGAGGCCGACCTGCGCAGCACGGTGGCGGCCCCCTGACGGGCGACGGCTCTGGCCACCGCTGGCTGGTCGCCGAGCGAGGACATGGGGATCAGCACCATCGGCAGGTCGTACGCCAGCGCCTGGACGGTGGTGCTGTGCCCGGCGTGCCCGACGACCAGGCTCACTGTCGGCAGGATCGATGCGTGCGGCAGAAACTGGTGCACCTCGACGTTGGCCGGTGGGCGGATCTGATCGGGCCTGACGCCGTGACCGGTCGTGACCACCGCCTGCACGGCTAGGCCGGCAACGGCCTCCATTATCGACTGCAACACCGCCTGCTGGCCCACGTAGTAGATCGAGCTGAGGCTGACGAGGATCCGTGGCTGCGGTGCGTGGGGCGCCGGAGCGGGCGCACCGACGGGCCACACCGGACCGATGATCCGCGCGTTCGCGGGCAGAGCGGCGGCCTCGTCCAGATCCGGCGCGGTGGCCACCAGGCTCAGCACGCTGCGGCCCCACAGCCGCGTCGGCGGAATGCCCTTGGCCCGCGCGACCAGCCCGATCGGCCCCCGAGCCCAGGGGCCGCGCAGGTAGTGATACAGGGTGTGCATGAGCGTGACCTGCCGAACGTCGAGATCCTGAGCTGCCTTGATTCCGGCCAGCAGCATGCAGTCGACCACGGCGACGTCGGTCGGCTCGCGGCGCAGGGACTCGGCCACATCCGCGCCCACGGCCCTCTCGGTGAACAGGTTCAGATACTTCACCGCCCACCGCGGGCTGGTGGTACGTGTCACCGGCGACCAGGCGCGGGCGTGCCGGTACGGCTCGAATCGCAACCCGGCCGCCTCCACCGCCTGGCGTTGGCGCGGGTGACCGAGCAGGCGAACTGCGTGCCCGCGACGGTGGAGTTCGGCGGCGATGCCGAGTGCCGGCGGCACGTTGCCACCACCGTCCCAGGTGACGAAGAGCGATGACACCATCATGACTCTCCAAGAATCGCAGTGATGAGATGCCGGACCCTGGCTTCCGCCTGCTCCCTGGGCAGCCGCCGGTCTCGGGTGAGAAGCTTCCACGTGTAAAGGTCGGTCGCGACGACCAGCAGGTCGGTGATCGCTTCGCCCGACTCGGGCGACCGGGCGGCGAGCATCGGCGCGAAGACCTCACCGACCCAGTCACGATGCAGTTCGCGCCCCTGCTCGGTCACCGCGTAGGCCTTCGGATCGAGCGTTTCCTGGGCGAGGAGGCGCAGCGTCACCTCGCCCCAGCGCTCGTAGTGGTCGAACAGGGTCTGAACGGCGGCAGCGATGTCGCCGACCGGGGAGCGTCGTTCCGCGGCGACCTGCTGCACCGCGTGCGCCGCTGCCGCCTCGAACAGGCCGTCCCGGCTGCCGAAGTGCCGCAGCACCGTCTGCACGCTCACCCCGGCGGACTCCGCCACATCGTTGAGGACGATCTCCACCGACGCCTGCTGCCGGGCCAGCGCCGCGGTGGCGTCCAGGATGCGCTGCCGGGTCTGCGCCGCCGCAGCCGCCCGCGCCGTCTGGACGTAGACCCGTTTGGCGTTCACAGGTCTCAGTGAACGCCACCAGTTACTTTCGCGTCAATGACGTTGACGTGAAATTGGCCGTTGCGGCAATCGCCGGCATCGCGTCCAGGTCGAAGAGTCGATCCCTACCCGGCAGAGGTCTCGGGCGTCTCGTAGATCCACGACTCGGCCGCACCCTCGGGCGCCCGCTCCACCCGGCGGTACTCGACGTTTTCCGTCGCTTCATGGGGTCCATGCAGCTTGAGCTCGTACGTCAGCGGCGGGTCGTCCGCGTCCGGCACGTCCCAGCTCACCGCCACCCCGTCGTACGGCCCGCCGCGCAGGCGCACCCTCACGATCGTCACGCTACTGACGGTAGCGAAGCGACGGGCCGCACGGGCGCGTTAGCGAGGCGAGGCGCAGGTTGCCGTCCACCCTCGCCCGAACGGGTGACCACGCCCGGCACGACCTGCCGGAACAGCGACCGACCCAGACGCCGGATTCGGTATCGGCGTGGATCAAAGGCATAGATTAACGCGACTCGGCGGACGAATGGCCCCGCGAGTAGCCACTTCCGGGAAGATCGTCTTTAGTTTTGACCTTACCGATTGGTAATGGTTGACCGTCTCGTGACATTGTCGTGACTCTATTATCACCGATTTCCATGCGAGGAGGCACGATGAGGTTACGGAACTTAGCCTCCATGGCGGTTGCCACGGCCATGGTGGGACTCGTGTCTGTACCCGTGCAGGCCCATCTGCGCGAGCGACCACCAGCTCAGGCCAGCGTCAAGGCCAAGGGCGTCCCGACGCCGAAGGAATTCTTCGGCTTTGCGATGGGCGATGAGGGGAAGCTCGCCGACTTCGACAGCATCAAGCGCTACTTCAAGCTCATCGCCGACCGCTCGGACGAAGTCGAATACGAGGTTGTGGACCGGACAACACTCGGCAACGACTTCCCGACCCTGCTTATGAGCAACAAGCAAAACCTCAGCCGAGTCAACCAGGTCCTCGACATCAACAAGCGCCTGTCCGACCTGCGGGTGATGCGGACAGAGGCACAGCGGGCAGGCATCCCGGTCGACGAGTACGCCAGGCAACTCGCCGCCCAGAGCCTGCCGGTCTACTACATCGAGGCGACGATCCACTCGACAGAGGTCGGCCCCACCCAGTCCCTGGTCGATGTCGTGCACCGGCTGGCGACGGAGAATTCCGAGTTCACCCGGCAGGTCCTCGACAACGTGATCCTGCTCATCGTCCCGTCTCAGAACCCTGACGGGCAGCATCTGGTGGTCGACCACTTCAACAAGACGGCGGGCACCGACTTCGACCGGACCTACCCGGATCTGTACCACCACTATGCCGGGCATGACAACAACCGCGACTGGTTCATGTTCACCCAGAAGGAGTCGCAGACTCGGGTCAGGCTCGAACAGAAATACCGCCCGGTCGCGCAGCACTACATGCACCAAGCGGGAGCCACGTCCCCGCGAATCTGGTCGCCGCCGTGGGACGAGCCGATGTCCGAGACATTGGACCCGATTGTTGTCTCCGCGTCCAACTCACTCGGCATGCAGACCCAGCGTGACCTCGTGGCGGAGGGCAAGAAGGGCTCAAGATGGAATGATGCCTACGGCATTCTGTGGAACGCCGACGTCATCGGCCACAGCCCATTCCTCGGCACGTCGACCTGGTTGACCGAAATCGCATCGGCCAAGGATCTCGCCTACCCCTACACCTCCGACAAGGTCCTCGAGCCCGCCGACAAGACGTTGCGCTCGGTATTGCCGTACGACAGCAAGACCTGGTCGCTCAAGCAGATCGTTGAGTACGGGGACGTCGCGGCCTACTCGGGCATGAAGACGGTCGCCAAGGACCCCACGTCGTGGCTGTACAACAACCTCTACCTGTCCAACCGCAACAGCGAGACGTGGGACGGCGGCCCGTACGCGTACGTCGTTTCGGCAGACCAGCGCGACCCGTACGCCCTGTACGACATGCTGAAGATCTTCGACTTCGGCCAGGTGGAGATCGAGCAGGCCACAAGGGCGTTCACCGCGGGCGACCGGAGATACCCCGAGGGCTCCTACATACTCAAGACGAACCAACCGATGGGCCGCTGGGTCGATCAACTACTTCGAATCGACGAATACCCGGACAGCGCGCGCAAGTGCGCGCAGTGCCCGCTGATCATGCCGTACAGCGAGACCACCGACAACATCGCGCTGTTCATGGGTGTCGACGTCAACGCCGTGACGAAGCCCTTCGAGGTGACCACGACGCGGATCAAGGGCATCGAACCGGTGAAGCAGCAGATGCCGGCCCACCCCGGTCAGAACGGCGCCTACGTCCTCAGCCCCACCTCGTACGGGCTGGGTCAGGTCATCGCTGATCTGCAGGCTTCGGCCGTGCCGACGTACCGCGCCAAAGCCGCTGTCACGGTCGAGGGCAGGACACTGCCCGCCGGTGCGGTGCTCGTACCGTCGAAGGAACCGAAGGCGCGCCAGGTGCTGACCAAGGCCAGCCAAAAGACCGGCCTGCCGGTATATGCCACCAACTCGGTGCCCAAGGTTGCCGCGGTCAGACTGAAGGACAACACCCGGGTGGGGCTCATTCGCGGGGCCAACAACATGCCCGGCGGGTGGATGATGTGGATGTTCGACCAGATCGGCGTGAACTACGAGGTCGTCGCCGCAGACGACTACGCCGACCTGAGCAGCAGGTACGACACCATCGTGCTCGCCCCGGGAATCTCGGCGAACACCATCACGCGCGGCCTCGATCCCGACAAGAACCCTCCGGAGTTCCACTGGGCTCGGGGCGTACCCGACGGACTCGACAAGCTCAAGCAGTTCGTGGCGGCAGGCGGCAACCTCGTCGCGTTCGGCAGCGCCGCCACCACCGCGGCCACGTCGCTCGGTCTGCCGGTCCAGAACATCACGCCCACCAACCGGACCACGTTCAACGCGCCCGGGGCGCTGCTCAAGCACCACTACAACCCCGATGTCCCGGCGGCCTGGGGGATGCCCGAGTCGTGGCCGACCTGGTTCAACAACGACGCGGCGTTCAAGGTGACCGGCGACGCCCACGTCGCCTCCACCTACCCCAAGGAGGACAACCTGCTCGTCAGTGGCTACGCCCACGGCACCTCCGCCATCGGCGGCGCCACCAACATCGCCACATTCGATGTCGGCAAGGGTGAGGCCACCATCGCCGGCGGCCACATCACCTTCCGTACCTGGCCCCGTGCCGCATGGACCGTGGTCACGAACGCCATGTACAACGGTGCTGGACAAGACGTCACAGCAGAACAACTGGTCAGTCTCTTCCGGTAGCGCCGGATAGCCGGCTACGACCGTCCTCAACAACCACATCGGCTGCGGTGCCCACCAGGTATCGCAGCCGATGTGTCGTTGACCGGCTGCCTCGGTCAGCCCCCGGGGCTTCATCGCTGCCCGGGTTTTCGGGGCTGCTCAGCAGGCGCACCTGGAGCGACTCGACGGGCCGTTGGGCCACGCTGGAGCGGCGACCGCCGATGAAACAAGTTTCAATGTCGGCGGCCATTGACTCGCATGGCCCAGGTCTGGTGTGGTCACTCTTGACCGCAAACGGTTTCACACCAGCCGGCGGAAAGGACGGGACGTATGAACCGGTGAGCCGCAACCGCGAGGTGCCGATCGAGTTCGAGACGCCCAGCGAGATCTACGGCCGCATGGCGTTATCAACCCGTCCCCCGAATCGGGGAATCATTTTGCGATGAACATACGGAGAACGCCCTGGGACTTCGCCGTCTCAGCCGGGACCGCTCCGCGTTCTCAAATAAGCCGGAAGGGGTGTGGCATGCTGCTGCCGAAAACACACGGCATTCCTTGGCCATCACCCGTGCTGCTCTCGCAGTCCCTCTGTACATCGCCTTCGGCGTGACCGCCGCGATGCTCATCAGGGCCGCCGAGTCCTGGGCGTGATGCACCGGGCGATCTGCGGCGGCATCTGCCTGATACGACCGCTCGACTCGAATGAAAGCGAGGAATGATGACAGCCCGACAGTCCCTTACATCTGCACTGCGACTCCTCAGACGGGCGACCGCACCCCGGAGGGCAGCGAATCGGATGCACGGCGGTTGGCGTCAGCCGATGAGAGCGCGCGGCCTGGCGATTGGCGTGACGGCGGCCTCGGTCGTGGCCGCCGCGACGCTGGTGTCGTCGGGAGTCGCCCAGGGTGCGGCAGCCACGACTGAGCCCTACCGGTCACTGCCGGGTGCCAGCGAAAGCACCGACTACCGGGTGAGCGTGGACGGGCAACCGGTGTTCGTCAACGCGTACAAGGACATCGCGTACGCGAGCTTCGCGTTCGACAAGCCCGTCTCGATCACCGTGAGCAGGGTGAGCGGGTTGCTCGTCGGCGCCAAACTCCTGCCCGAGGGCGCGGGCACGGCGAGTTACTCCCCGGACGCCGTCACCGTGGCGTTGGCGGATCCGGCCAACCTCGTGCTGACCCTGCCGAAGGGCCCGCGGCTCTTCCTGTTCGCCGACTCGCTGAGCAAGAACCCGGGCGCGCCATCCGGTGCGAAGGTGTGGAACGTCGTGGATCTCGGTGTCGATCCGGCCGGGGACTCGGTGCAGACCGCACAGATCCAGCAGGCCATCGACACCGTGGCCGGACAGGGTGGCGGCACCGTCTACTTCCCGCCCGGCAGGTACCTCACCGGTACGCTCGCCATGCGCAGTCAGGTCACCCTTTACCTGGCTGACGGTGCGGTCATCCAGGGCACGAGCAACCCGGCCGATTACCCGGTCGATCCCGGACGCACCGAGGTCGGCACGGACGGTCGGATCATGACCTTCAGCCGGTTGATCTACTTCGACAATGTGCAGAACGCCGGGATCGCCGGCCGCGGCGTCATTGACGGCGATGGTAAGAAGCTGCGCCAGGCCGGCCGCGCCGCCAACCTGATCCGGGTGGTTAACTCCAGCAATGTGCAGATCAGCAATGTCGTCCTGCGTGACTCCGCGGCGTGGAACACCCATATCCTGAACTCGCGGAACGTGCTGGTCAACAATGTCCGCATCATCAACGACATGACAAACCCGAACACCGACGGCGTGGACGTGGACAGCTCGTCGAAGGTAACCGTGGATCGGCTGTTCGCCTACACCGGCGATGACTCGTTCGTGGCCAAGGCGACTGATAACAGTGACCTGCTCGCCGATCCGCATGACCTCACGGTCTCGAACTCGGTGCTGCTAACGCTGAAGACAGCGCTGAAGCTGGGTACCGAATCGCGGTCGGCGCAGTTCTACGGCATCAGGTTCGCCGGCAATACGGTGGTGACCGCTGATCGTGCGTTCGGTCTCGTCGCCCGTGATGGCGCCGCATTCCGTGATATCAGTTATGACGGAATCGACGTCCACGACGTCGCGCATCTGCTCTCCCAGGACCTCTCACCACGCGCCGGTCAAAACGTGGCGGGCAGTCTGAGCAACGTGACCTTCCGGAACGTGCGGGTCACGGACTACCACCCGAGCAGCAACAGCACGAATGACAACAAGACCCCGTACGCCTTCCACGGGTACGACGCGCAACATCAGGTCACCGGTCTGGCGTTCAAGGACGTCTTCGTCAACGGACGCCTGCTGACGGACTACGTGGCGGCCGCCCGCGTCGCCATGCTCAGCTTCGGGCCGTACGTACAGGATGTGGCCTTCAGCCACACGGGCCCGGCGCCGGCGCCGGTCAGCGTCGAGCTGGCCCCGATCGGCACGCTGAAAGCAGGCGAAGCCGCTCCGGTGTCGGCGACGTTCACGAACCAGGCGGCAAGCGGTCAACCGATCAAGAACCTCGTGCTGTCGCTGCGGGCACCGTACGACTGGGGCGTGGAACAGGTGGCGGGCCCCACGACCGCCACGGTCCAGCCGGGAGAGCAGGTGGAGGTGACGTGGAACGTGACCCCGCCAGGTGGGTTCTTCGGCGGAGCGACCCTGTACGCGGTGGCGACGTACGTGGACCCGAGTGGCAACCGGCAGTTGGAGGTTCCGAGTGACGGCGGCGCCGTTGCCGTGGCGACTGACCTCGTCCGCAACGTCGTCCCCGACAAGCTGGCGGGCACCGGTATGGCTCAGGCCGGTGCGCAGTACCTCGTCGACCGCGACTACACCATCAGCACCCTGCCGAGCGCGCTGGCCGGCGGTGTTCTCGTGCCGGGCGCGAACGCGGACAAGAGCGCGACCAGCCCGGCCCGCTACCTCACGTTCGATGTCAACCGGGATGCCACGGTCTACGTCTGCTTCGAAGCTCGCGGCGAGGGCGACTGGTGGCCGGCGTGGCTGACCGACGGCTTCCAGCACACGAACTTGACGGTCACGACCACCAGCGGAACCACCTATGCCGTCCTCGCCAGGCAGGTCCCCTCAGGTGAGGTCGTCCTCGGCCCGAACGCGGGCCGTTCCGGGGTCAGCGGAAACAACAGCTACTTCACCATCGTGATGCCGCGGTGAGGACCGCCCAGCGGCACGCCCTCGCGAAAATCCGAGCAAGAGAAGGAGTAGCAATGCCCCTCGACAACCCGGGAAAGAGGCAGGAGTCCCGCCGGGACTTCCTGAAGAAGTCAGCGCTCGCGGCGGCAGGCGTCGAGGCGTTGGCACTGGGCGGCGGGTTGGCGATGCCCACCCCGGCCGTCGCCGCACCGGCCAAGCCCGGCGCGGGCAAGGCGCCGTGGCAGATCCTCAGTGCTTACTACTTCCGCGGTCACATGTACACGTCGGTCCCCTCAGCCGTCCGCGATGACATGGCGTGGATGGCGCAGCAGGGCACCGACGCGGTGTGCATCGGCATCCTGGAGCAGGACCTCGACGCCGCCATCGAAAACGTCGACCGCATCTGCACCGAGGCGAACCGGGTCGGCATGAAGGTGTTCGCGGTCCCGTCCCGGTGGGGAAACATCCTCGCCGGATCGCTGAAGGTGCCCAGCACCTTCACCTGCAAGAACCGCAACTCCTGGATCCTGGACAGCAAGGGCAATCCGAAGAACACCGGCTTCGGGATGGCAAGCAGTGTGCATTACCCGGAAGTTGTCGACTTCTTCAAGAACAGCGTCCAGAAGATCCTGACCCAGTGGCCGATCGACGGCATCATCTGGGATGAGCTGAAGACCCTCAACACCGAGGACCTCAGCCCCAACGCCGTCGCGCGGAAGCCCCCCGGCTCGGACGCCACCTGGTACACCGACGCCGTGGCGGACTTCTTCGACGACGTCTCCGCCCACGCCAAGAGCATCAAGCCCGATACGGCGGTCTCGCTCTTCCTCTACGGGGACGACACCGTCAAGAACCCCTACAACGTGGAGCGTTGCGCACGGATCCAGAACATCGACTACTTTGGCTGCGACGGCCGGCCCTGGCGGATGTCGGACGACCTCGGACCGAACGGCGACGGCAAGAACCCCTACAGCAAGGTCCTGCTGCCGAACGCCCAGGAGTTCATCGACAAGGCCCACCAGAACGGCAAGGGTGGGCTCGTCCTGATCGAGAACTTCTCCTTCCAGCCACCAGAGCCGTACTACATCGACCTCATGAAGCGCACCCTCCCCGAGGTGTTCAACCTGAGGGCCGAACACGTCATGTACTACTACTACGGACGCAGCATGACCGACCCTGACGCGGTCATGAACGTCACCGCCAAGGCGATCAAAGCGACACGTACGGGCTGATTCGCCGCTGGTCGTGAGTGCGAACCGGTCGGCGCCCCGCCCCCGAGGGCGCCGACCGGTTCAGCCCTTCACGCAGACCACCTGTTTGAGGTGCGCCACCACCTCGACCAGGTCCTCCTGCTGCGCCATCACCTCGGTGATGTCCTTGTACGCGCCGGGAATCTCGTCCACCACCCCGGCGTCCTTGCGGCACTCCACGCCGGCCGTCTGCGCCGCCAGGTCCGCGGTGCTGTACGTCCGCTTCGCCTGCCCGCGCGACATCCGCCGCCCGGCGCCGTGCGACGCTGAGCAGTACGCGTCCGGGTTGCCCTTGCCGCGCACGATGTACGAGCCGGTGCCCATCGACCCCGGGATGATGCCGAGGTCGCCCTTGCCGGCCCGGATGGCACCCTTGCGGGTCACCAGCACCTCCACCCCGTCGTACGTCTCCTCCGCCACATAGTTGTGGTGGCACGAGAGCGGCTCGTCGTAGGTCACGTGCGGGAACTCGTCGCGCACCACCTCGCAGAGCAGGGCGAGCATGACGGCCCGGTTGCGGCGCGCGTACTCCTGCGCCCACCAGAGGTCCCGGCGGTAGGCGTCCATCTCCGGGGTGCCGGCGAGGAACACCGCGAGGTCCCGGTCGGGCAGGTCGACGTTGTGCGGCAGCCCGCGGGCCACCGCCATGTGCCGCTCGGCCAGTTCCTTGCCGATATTGCGGGACCCGGAGTGCAGCATCAGCCAGACCTGGCCGTCGTCCGGGCCGCCCTGCTCCAGGCAGACCTCGATGAAGTGGTTGCCGCCGCCGAGCGTGCCCAGCTGGCGCTGGGCCCGGGTCTCCAGCTGTGCGACCTTCCGGTCGAGGTTGGCGAAGCGCCGCCAGAACTCGTCCCAGCCACCCTGTTCCAGGCCGCGGATCCGGCGCGGGTCGACCGCGTCGTCCCGCATGGCGAAGCCGACCGGGATGGCCGCCTCGATCGCCGTACGCAGCGGGGCGAGGTCGTCGGGGAGGTCGGCCGCGGTGAGCGAGGTGCGTACCGCCGACATGCCGCAGCCGATGTCCACGCCGACCGCGGCCGGCGAGACGGCCTGACGCATCGCGATGACCGAGCCGACAGTGGCGCCCTTGCCGAAGTGCACGTCCGGCATGACGGCGACCCCCTGCACCCAAGGCAGGGCGCCGATGTTGCGCAGCTGCTTGGCCGCCTGCGCCTCGATGCTGTAGGGGTCGGTCCAGACCCGGACCGGCGCCCGGGTACCGGCCAGCGGGGTGAAACCCATCGTCTTCTCCTTGGTCGAGGGGATGTCCGAGCGGCTGGCCGGATTCGAACCGGCGATCTTCACCATGGCGAGGTGACGCCCTGCCTGACTGCGCTACAACCGAGAGGGCCCCGGGATGGGACCAGGGACTCGAACCCGTAGCGTCTCAGATCAGCTAAGCGATCCTTAGTTGGAATCAGTTTCCGGGATCGTTTCCCACCGTGGTGGGGAGGCGTGGGCGTGGTAGTGGAATCCTGCGCCCAGTGCGGCTCCTCCCGGCTGGTGGCCGGTGGTGGGTGTGCTGATCGTGTTCACGCCCTGGTGTCGGTGGGCTGCGCGGGGCAGTTTCCGGTCCGTTGGTGCGTGTCCCTCCGGACGCTTGCCCGCCCGACCATGAGGCCAGGTGGGGGAGGGTGCCCTGCGTCGCCTGGGCGCAGGGCGTGGTGGCTTGTGCCGGGTGGGGCCGGTCTTCGACCGGTCCTCCCGGCTGGTCTTGGTGGTGGGGGTGACGACGGCTGCGGTTTCGAGGGCGTCCACGACCGAACGGATCACCATGGCACCGCTGGCGCGGTCGATGACGGTCTTGGTCTGGTGGGTGAGGCCGCGGGCGGCGATGCGCCGCCAGGCCCCCTGGTCGCGGTCGCCCTGCCAGCCGCAACTGCCGGTGTTTGGGCAGATCGCCCACTTCCATCCCGCCACGGTCGGCTGGTCGGGCGCTTTGCAATGTCGTAGCGGGGTCAGGCACTGGGGGCAGTGTTTGGAGGTGTTGCGGGCGGGGACGGGGACCACGGCGACACCCGCCTCGGCGGCGCAGTGCCGCATCCGGTCGACGATCTTCCCGCGGACCTGCTGGGACAGGCGCGTGTTCAACGTACGGCCCATACCCTTGGCTTCCATCGATCGCAGGTCTTCGACATAGATCACGGTCGCGGCGGCGGCGATCGCCTGATCCACCGCCCAGCGGGCGGCAGCCCACGCGAGCGCGTCGTTCAGGTTCTGGCGGCGGGCGGACACACGCTGGATCTCGTCACGCAGCACCGTATGTTTGCCGGCGAGGTCGTGCTGCTGGTCACCGGCGATGAGCCGCTGGTAGTGGTCGGCCTTGGCGTGCAGCCGCTCACTGTGGCGGCGCAGGCGGTGCTGCTTGGCCAGGACACCGGCGGCGCGGAACTGGCCACCAGCCCCCAACGCGCGGATCCGACCATCCGTCTGTAGTCGCAGCGCACCGGCGGACAACAGCGTGTTGAGGCCCCAGTCCACGCCGAGCGCCACCGTGTGCCCGGTACGTCGGGCTTTCGGCACCGGGTGCGTGTATGCCATATCGGCGCGCACCCTGCCGCCCACCACTCGCAGGGTCGGCAGGTGCAGTATCCCCGAGGCGGGAACTGTGGGCGGCAGACTGATCGGACAGGCCACCCACGTCCAATCCCGATACGAGCGCGGATCCGCACGGGTAGGCAACTGCAAGCGCAGCAGCACCCTGCCCGGGTCAGCCTCGCAACGTTCAATGGTGGCCTGCTGCCGGTCACACGCCGCCAGCAACAGCACCCGCGACACCCGCGCAACGCCCTCGAGCTCGAACACATCCACCGGCAGACGCCCGTTAGCGTTGAGGAACGTGACGGCCTGCCGGGTACGGCCCTTGATCACGCTCGACGGCAGATGCTCCCCGCCAGGGATCGCCGTACGCACCTGCTCCCACTCGGCGGGGGTGCGCCTACGCGGGTCGGCCGGCCAGGTAGCCAGGACCCCGGCGGTCAGATCGGCACGCCACTTCACCGACCGCAGGACGCGTCCGGCCTGCTCCTGCGCCATCCGCACAACCCGATCATTAACCCGCACACCCACCGGCACGGGGGTCGTCCAGCCCAGCCGCCGCAACGCCATCCACGCGTTCGACGGCAACCTCCGCCCACCCGCATCCTGCCCGGACGCCAACACCCCCACATCGACGCTGTTCCAATGCCCGCTCATCAGAGCGCCCACCATGCCCGCCACCAGATCAGCACACCAACCCACCCGCTGTGCCAACACCGACTGGGACAGAACAACGCCGGTCGCCTCATCCACCCCGGTACGCAGCAGCGCGCGGGCACACGCCGTACAGGAGGCCTCACCTTCGGCCAGGGACAGCTTCCGACTCACCGACCACCCCACGCCACCGTGATCTTCCCCACACCAGCCCACACACACAGCACCACCGGCTGGAATCCACCCAAATGCATCGCGGCCTTCCACAGCCGGAGAAATCCCACCCGGAGATTCTATATCCACAAAGGATTCATAACTAAAGCCGACCAGGGGTGCTGACAACGAGTCGGCAGACCACGGCGGCGAGGTGCCTCGCCCCGACCGCTCATGCCGTCTGGCCGGCATCGCGTAAGAAGGCGGTGACGCGGGTGCTGACGGTGGCGTGCAGGGCGGCCACCGCCTCGACGCCCTCGCGTAATGCCGCGGTCAGCACCGCAACGTCACCTGGGTCGTCGATCGAGCGAGCGACCGTTAGGGAGCCTTCCCACCAATAGCCGTCTACCGCCCACGTGACGTCATCGTCGGAGAGCATGATGTCGTCCAGGACCTGGTCGATTGCCTCGCCGAGGTCTTCGTCGTCCGTGTCTGGATGCTCGTCGACGCACCGCTGCCGCAGCCGTCCGGCGTCAGCGTCGATCCGCAGCTGCCAGCCCTCGTCGGCGGCGGTGACGTCGAACCATTTCGGCAGTCCGCGGTCGGTGTCGTCACCTGCCAACAGGCATGGGGTGCGCAGGTCGTGGATCGGGTGGCTGCGGACCAGCTCGTACCCCAGGGCGCTCGCTGCCTGGCGCAGCTGCGCGGCGCGGCCGCCCTCCCAGAGGGCGCCCAAGGGCAGCACTGCACGCAGCCGTTCGCCGATCGTCGCCCAGCGCGCGTTTGGAACGAGCACCTGCAGCGCAGCCGCGATGTCCTCGAAGGTGACCGCTGGCAGCCGTGGGTCGCCCGCGTACAACTGGATGTGGGGTTCGAGCAGGCAGGTGAGTAACACGTGTTCGGCGGCGACCTCGTACGGTGGGGCGTCGTCGATGTAGGCCAGCGCGTCGGCGATCGCCGAAACCCAGTCGTTGGCATTCCAGGCGACCGGCTGCCAGGCGACCGAGCCGCAGTCGCAGCGAGTGGTGGGCGCGGTCGGGGACAGGTCGGCGTCGCAGCGGGGACAGTTCAGCCGGGCGGCGGCTATCTCTCGGGCGTAGTCGTCGCGGATCGCGGCCAGCTCCGCGGCGATCTGCCGGGGTGTCCCGTCGAGGAATCCGGCCCAGCCGAAGTCGGTGTAGATCTTTACTGCCCACACCCGGCCCCGGCGGCCGCGCTCGGAAACGGCGTCGGCGAGATCCCAGCCGTCTGGGCCGAGTTTGGCGGTGAGTGCGTCGATGACCGGCTGCCAGGCCGACATGTCGTCGTCCGGTGGCGGCGGTGGGGCGGGGCGACCGGTCGCGGCGGCGACGAGCGCCTTGGCGCGCCAGACCGAGCGTGCCTGGGCGGGGGTCGGTTCGCTGACGGTGTAGCCGGTGAAGTATCCGGCGACGTTCGGGGTGACGGCCACGAGGTGGCCGTCAGGCACGACCAACGAGGCCGGCGGATCGGGGAGGCGGTGGCGGGCGCATACCAGCGCGTCGAAGCCGCGGACGAGTGCCGCACGCACAGATCGTGTGTGGCCGCACTCGGCGCAGGTGACGCTGATCTTTTCCCGGCTCTTTGCCACGATTTACCCTCCTCGCACATCTGCGAGCCCACGCTATCGGCGGGGTCAGACAACTTGCCGTGCCGTGGGCGCGGTGCGGGCCCGGTACCCGCGCCGATCACCGCTGCGGCCGGCCGGTGACCCGGCGCGCCACGGCGAGCAGGTACTCCTTGCGGTTGAGCGGATCGTGATCCCAGCGGGGCCGGCCCGGTTCCGGTCCACGCACCGGCCGGTAGTGGTCGAACTCGGCCTCCAGGCTTCCCTCACCCCGGGTGAGCGACGGCAGCCGCTGCTCCAGCGCGTGCACCCGGCCGGCCGGCACCTCCCCCTCGATCAGGTACGTCATGCCGCGCAGGGCGGACGTGCGGGGCACCGCGTCGAGGCCGGCCAGCACCGGCAGGACCGCGCCGAACAGGTCGGCCGGCACCTCCAGCCGGAACCGGTGCACCGGTTCGTGGATACGGGTGCCGGCGCGGGCGAGCGCGGCCATGAGCACCAGCGGGGTGAGGTTGCGGAAGTCGCCTGCGGTGCTGGACATGCTCTTGTCGAACACCCCGTGCGAGTGGCTCTGTCGCGCCCAGTAGCCACCGTGGGTGAGGGTGACCACGCAGTCGATCACCTCCCAGCCGCGCAGGCCCTGCCGCAGGGTCTCCCGAACGGTCTCCTCGATGGCCTTGAGGAAGGCCAGCGGCATCGAGCCGAGTTCGATGCCGAGCCGGAACTCGACGCCGCTGCCGAGCGGACCGGGCTCGACCCGGAGCCCGACGGTGCCGAGGAACGGGTTCGGCTCCCGGCCGATCCACTCGACGGCGGCGCCGACCCCGACCGGCCGTTCCACACAGACGGTGGTGGTCTCCCGGAAGGTGACCGGAACGCTGTACTCGTCGGCGAGGGTGGCCTGGATAACCTCCTTCTGCACCTCGCCGTAGAGGGACACCGCGATCTCCTGGCGCAGGTCGTCCTGGCGGAGGTTGATCAGCGGATCCTGCTCCGCGAGCTGGGCGAGGGCGGCGTGCAGGGCCGGCCGGTCGGCCGCCCGGACGGGCATGACCACGGTCTCCAGGGTCGGCGGCGAGAAATGGTGCCGGCCGGCGTGCCGGTCGGGCGGATCGCCGAGCGGATCGCCGACCCGGATGTCGGTCAGGCCGTACAGCCGGGCGATCTGGCCCGCTCCGGCCGAGTCGGCGGACATCGCCTCGCCGCCGTCGTAGACGTCGACGCCGGTGACCTTGGCCTCGTGGTCCCGCCGGTAGCGGATCCGGTCGCGGACCCGCACGGTCCCGGCGACGATCCGGGCGTACGCGATCTTCTCGCCGGCCGGGCCGCGCTCGACCTTGAAGACGGTGCCGGAGAGCGGGACGTCGTCGTCGCCCTCGGCGGCGGGGAGCAGCTCGGCGACGGCGGCGATCAGGTCGTCCACACCTGCGCCGGTGATGGCCGAGCCGGCGTGGATCGGGTACACCCGGGCCTGCGCGGTCCAGGTGGCGAGCGCCGCGCCTAGCCGGGCCGGAGTCACCGCCTGCTCGTCGGCGACGTACGCGGCGAGCAGCGTGTCGTCGTGCGCGGTGAGCAGGTCGAGCAGCCGCCCGCGGTGTGCCAGATCGTCGGGTTCGAAGGGCAGCCAGCGGGCGGCCGGGGTGCCGGCGGCCTCGACCCGGCCGAGGGCGACCACGTCCGGGGTGAGGCGGTCGGCGATCTGGCGCAGCACCCGGTCCGGATCGGCGCCGGCCCGGTCCACCTTGTTGACGAAGATCAGGGTGGGGATGCCGAGCCGGTGCAGGGTGCGGGCCAGCACCCGGGTCTGGGCCTGGACGCCCTCGACGGCGGAGACGACGAGCACCGCCCCGTCGAGTACGCCGAGGGCGCGTTCCACCTCGGCGATGAAGTCCGGGTGGCCGGGGGTGTCGATCAGGTTGACGGTGACCCCGGCGACGACGAAGGAGACGACTGCGGAGCGGATGGTGATGCCGCGCTGCCGTTCCAGCGTCAGGCTGTCGGTGCGGGTGCTGCCGTCGTCGACGCTGCCGAGTTCGTCGATGACGCCGGCATCGAGCAGCAGCCGTTCGGTCAGGCTGGTCTTACCGGCGTCGACATGGGCGAGGATTCCGAGATTGAGAGCTTTCACGCAGCGTCATGTCCTCTGGGTAGGCGGGCATTCCCTTCTGGTAGGACATGGACGCAGCTCGCATTCTCAGGCTCCTTCGTCGGATGGGCGTCGTGGTGGGATTGCATCAGCGGTGCCGGAGAACCGGCAACGCGAACGGGTGACCGGCCGGGCTGCCGGGCGCCGCAGGCCGGCGAGGGCCAGGTCACCGGACGGTGGCAGTCAATGGCCCCGGCCGCGCGGTGGCCGGCGGCCGGTGGAGGGCGGCCAGCAGGGGATCGCCGGCCGGGCGGTTACGCGTGGGCGACGGGGTGGCGCTTCATCTCCTCCATGAACCGGAACCGCGCGGTGAGGTCTGCGAGGGTCGCCCCGGCCTTCCAGGCGTCGGCGACCTGTGCCACCTGGAGCAGATCGGTGGCGTCGCCCCGAGCCTGGACCTCCCCGGACACCCGCAGGTCGATCATGAAGTAGCGGGCCTGGGAGCCGAGACCGACGCAGACGACACCCCGCTCGGAGCCCAGCTCGGCGCAGGTGAACCTGGCGCGCCCCTGGTCAGGGGCGGTCACCTGGCCCAGGTCGAGCTGGTGCCGGGCGGCCATCTCGACGAGCGCGGGGGCCAGACCGCCCCGCTCGACCAGGTCCGGGTAGAGACGCACACCCACCGCGCTCGACACGTCGCTCATGAACTGACTCCCACTTCCTTGTGACAGAGACCAGCGGCGCGCGGTTACTGGAATGTTTCCGTCGCGCCTGATCATCCTGTCCCTCCTGGCTGCCCTACGGCAATAGGAACGGTCAACTCGACCGGTGATCGGCCTGCGGTACCGGGGCGTCGCCGCCTGAGCCGGGCGGCCGGTTGCCGGGCGTACGTGGAGCCCGGCGACCGGCGCGTACGATCCAGCCCCATGGCGCGGATCCGGTGTGACTTCTTCTCCGAGGCGCTCGGGATGGGCACGTCGATGACGGTGCTGCTGCCGGAACGGACCTCCGGACAGATCGGCATGGCCGGCAGCGCCGCAGCCGGCGACCCACCGGTGCTCTACCTGCTGCACGGGCTGAGCGACGACGACACCATCTGGACCCGGCGTACCTCCATCGAGCGGTACGTCGCGCCGCTGGGGCTGGCGGTGGTGATGCCGATGGCCGCCCGAAGTTTCTACACCGACGAGACGCACGGCAACCGCTACTGGACCTTCCTCAGCGAGGAGCTGCCCGAGGTCTGCCACTCGTTCTTCCGCCTCTCCGACCGTCGGGAGGACACCTTCGTCGCTGGGCTGTCGATGGGCGGCTACGGGGCGATGAAGTGGGCGCTGCGTGCCCCGGGCCGGTTCGCGGCGGCCGCCAGCCTCTCCGGCGCGTTGGACATCGCCCGACGGCGGGACCATCCGACCAGCCCGGTGAACCCTGCGGTGTGGCACACCGTCTGGGGCGACGGGGAGGTGCCGGGCACCGACGACGACACGGTGGCGTTGCTGGAACGCGCCGGTGACGACCTGCCCGCGCTCTACGTCGCCTGCGGCACCGAGGATTTCCTGTACGCGGACAACGTCCGCTTCGTCGACACCGCCCGACGCCGAGGGCTGCCGGTCGCCGTGGACTTCTCCCCCGGCGATCACGGCTGGGCGTACTGGGATGCGAAGATCCAGGACGTGCTGGCCTGGCTGCCGCTGCCCCGCGAAGCCTTGAGGGGCGCTCACCGCAGCGAGGACCGGGCCACCGGGAAGTCGAAGTACGTGTCCGGGTAGGGCTCGTCCGTGTAGCGGTAGTGCCACCACTCCCGGGGGTAGTTCTCGAATCCCTGCGTGGTCATCAGCCGTTTGAGCAGCTCCCGGTTGTCCCGGGCCGCCCCGCTCACCCGAGTGTCGGCGGTGTGGGCGCGCGGATCGAAGCAGTCGAACCCGGTGCCCATGTCGATCGAATTGTCGGGGAAGCGGCGCCCGACGGGCGCGGTGCAGGCCTCCAGCGGCTGTCCCGGCCGGTACGCGGGCTGCTCGGGGGTGGGCACCGGCACCAGGGTGAGGTCGAGGGTGCTGCCCCGGCTGTGCGCGGTCGGCGCGCCGATGTACCCGTCGGCGAAGAGCCGGTTCTTGGGCAGGTCGGGGTAGAACTCGCCCTTCATCTGCTGCTCCCCGGAAAGCTTGGCCCAGGCGACGAAGTCGTTGACCGCCCGCCGCGGGCGGTAGCAGTCGTACACCTTGAGGCTGCGGGCCTGGGCGAGGGCGGCGCTCTGCACCCGGCGCAGCGCCTCGGCCGCCTTGCGGGTGAGCAGGCAGCGCGGTTCCGGGTAGCCGGTGATCGGCCGGCCGACGAAGTTGTGCGCGGTGGCGTACCGGATGTCGGTGCGGATGTTCGGATCGAGGTCGGCGAGGTCGACGAAGTCGGCGGGGGCGCGAGAAACGGCCGGCACGGCCGACGGCGACGCGGAGGGGGAAGGCGACGGTGGGGGCACTGGTGCCGGGCTCGACGCGGGCCGTTGACACCCGGCGAGCACCGCGGCCGCGACGGCCAGTGCCGTCGCCGCGCGTGCTGCCGCCTCTCTACCGGTCCTCATCCTGCCGTGTCTACCAGCATGGGTGGCCCGTCGGGCCGACAAGCGACGCCTCGACGGACGGTCAGCGGCCGAGCGCGTCGAGTTGGCCACCGAACTCATGGTCCGGAACAGCTCCGCGGGTCCCCCCGCCGGGGGCCACCGGTAGCGGACCCGCCGGCCCTTCCAGGCACCTTCCGGAAGTTTCGGCGACGACTGGCCGGGAACGAGCGGGGGCTCACGCGCCGGGGGGGTCACTCGGCCACGTCCCGGTGCCCGCCGAGCGGGCCGACCGTCCAGCCCTGGCGGCGGCACTCGGCCAGCAACCGGGGCAGGGCGCCCAGCCCGGCCCGCCACGCGCCCGGCGCGGAGGTGCACGAGGAGTCGTGCAGCAGGATCGTGCCCCCGCCGGAGAGTTTCGCCCGGACGGTGTCGTACACCGAGTCGGCGGTGGCCGTGGCGGCCCAGTCGCGACCCCAGCAACTCCACAGCACCGGCACCAGCCCCAACCGCCGTGCCGCCAGCAGGGTGGGACCGGTCAGCACCCCGTACGGGGGACGCAGGAAGCGGGGCGTCTGGCCGGTCACGGCGGTGATCAGCGTGCGGGCGCGGGCCAGCTCACGTACGGTGGCCGCTGGCCCGCGCCGCAGCAGGTTGTCGTGCTGCCAGCCGTGCACCCCCACCTCGTGGCCGGCGGCGACGATCTCCCGCCCGAGGTCGGGCGACCGCTGCAGCATCACGCCGAGCAGGAAGAAGGTGGCCCGGACCCGGTGCTCGGCCAGCACCTCCAGGAACCGGGGGGTGGACTCCGGGTCAGGGCCGTCGTCGAAGGTGAGCGCGACCCGGTCGGGCCGGCCGACGCCGTGCAGGCCGGGGAAGAACCGGCGCCGGACGACCGGCAGCGCGGTCACCAGCGGTGCCACGTGCAGCGCCGGCAGCGCTGCCGCCACAGCCCAGCGGGCCCGCACGGGAACCCTCACCGGGGGCCCACCGACTGGAGCACCGCGGCGACCACCGCCACTGCGTCCCCGACCGAGTCGACCAGAGCCGGGCGACCACGTTCCTCGGCTCCCGCGATCCCGGCCCGGCTCGCCGCCTCGGCGACCACCCCCGTCAAATCGGCATCCGGATCGGCCAGACCAGGGCGGACCGAGTGGCCGGGCCGGGCGGTGCCGACGCCGGCCACCCGGTCACCGACCGGGGACACCAGCGGCTGGACCACGGTGAGGTCGACGCCGTCCGACCCGGCCGGCGGCACCTCGGCGTGCCGCACCGCGCAGTAGAGGTCGACACCCGGAGCGAGCCACGCGGGATGGACGGCGGAATCGGTCACGTAGGTGATGAGCGGGACGGCCAGTCGCCCCTGCCGGCGCAGCGGTCCGAGAATCTGGTTGGCGAACGGGTAGGTCGTCACCACCGCCCGGGTGTCCGCGGGGATGGCGCGGCGCATCCGGCGGCGGATCGGCCGGAGCAGCCCGCGGAGTACCGAAACGGACAGCCGGGACCGGCTGGTGAGCGCGAAGAGCATGGCGTAGCCCCACGGCAGCCACCGCGCCGCTCCCCGGTACGCCTCCCGGCAGGCCCGGTGCACGGCCGTCATTCGGTCCGGAGCGCCGCCTGGCGGCGCGGAGGTCGAATTATGGCCGTTCGGACGGGGCAGCAGGTCCAGGAGATTGAGCCGGTCCACCACGAAGCCCCGGCCGCTCAGCCGCCGGGTCAGCTCGGCGGCGGCCGGTTCGTGTCCGGCGCCGACATCCGCGGAGACCACGACGATCCGTCCCGGGCCCTCCATGTCTCGGCACATACCCAGGGTCCTGCCGTCCACGCCGGGCGCGGTCAGACGACGTGTCGGCGTACCAGCAGACGCAGCGCCACGTATCCGGGCAGCACCGGCAGCCAGAACGTGGCGAGCCGGTAGATCAGCACCCCGGCGACCGCGGTGCCCGCCGGGACGCCGTAGAGCAGCAGGCCGGAGACCAGAGCCGCCTCGGTGGCGCCCAGCCCGCCGGGAGTCGGCGCGGCGGTGGCCACCCCCTCACCCAGCACCGAGACCAGCACCACCGGCGCGACCAGGGCCGGTTCGGGGGGCAGCCCGACGGCGAACAGCGAGAGCCAGAACGCGGTCGCGTACGCCAGGGTGAGCGCCAGGCCGACCGCCAACAGCCGCAGCATCCGCCCGCTGCGGACCAGCAGGCGAACCGCGTCGAACGCCTGGCCGCCGGCGTGGCGGGCGCGAGCCCGCCAGCGGGGCGTGGCGAGCACCACGACGGCCAGCGCCAGCAGGCCGAGCCCGACGAGCAGCACTATCCAGCCCCGGCCGGCGACGGCGGCGCGCAGGTGCTCCGCCGAGCCCCGCGCGAAGGGCAGCAGGGCGGGCAGCATCAGGGCGACGGCGAGGAAGCCGGCAGCCCGGTCGACGGCGACCGTGGTGGCCGCGACCGGCAGCGGCAGGCCCTGTCGACGCAGGTAGCGCAGGCTGAGCGCGAACCCGCCGACGGCACCCGGTGCGACCCGGTTGACGAAGCCGGCCGCCACCTGGACCGACACGGTGGTGGCGAAGGGGATCCGGCTGGCCGCCGCGAGGCGCAGCGCGAGGGCGCTGAGCGGGTACGTCGCAGCGGCGCCCAGCAGCGCGCCGATCACCGCCCACGGATTCGCCCGCTCCAGGGCCTGGATCGCCATGGCGAACTTGCCGAACTCGGTGACCAGGAAATACCCCAGGAGGCCGAGCATGACCAGCAGGAAGAGGCCCGATCCGGTGAACCGGACGACCCGGGCGGTGCGCACCCGGCGGCCGGGGCAGTGGTGGGCGATCTCGACGCGGAGATCCTCGAGCAGTGCCGGCCGGGCGACGACCGCATGCCGGGCGGGCCGGGACAGCAGCGCGGGCTGCAGCCAGGCCAGGCTGTCGGCCACCGCCGCAGCGCCCAGGTGTTCGACGGCGGCCGCGACGGTCGGGCGTACGCCGGCCAGCCCGGCGAGCGTCACCAGCGGCTCCACCAGGTCGCGGGCGCGTTGCTCGGGTGTGGCCCGGTCGGTGCCGCCGGCCAGCGAGACGAGCCGGGCCGCCGAGTCGGTCACCAGGACGTTGGCGCCGCGCAGGTCGCGGTGGGCCAGTCCGGCCCGGTGCAGCAGCGCTACCTGCCGCCACACGTCGGCCAGGGCGGCCGTGCCGAGTTCGTCAGGACCGAGCGCGGCCAGCGGCCGGCCGGGCACGAACTCCTCGACGAGCAGCCCCTCCCCGGCCGGGTCGGCGGCCTCGGCCAGCAGGCGCGGCACCCCGGCTCCGGCCCGCCCGGCGAGCCGCAGCAGGCGCGCCTCGTGCCCGGCTTTCTGCGCCGCGCTGGTGTATCCCGGTTGGTCGTCGAGGTGGCGGTAGCGCAGCCGCCGGCCCCACCGGCGCAGGCGTCCCGCGTCCCGCTGCCGGCCGGCGGACAGCTTCACGAACAGGTCGCGCCCCTCGGCAGTGGTGACCCGCCACGGGTGGGAGCCGCGGCGATCGCCGGGCAGCGGCGCGACGGCGCGCACGGGCACACCCCGGTCGGCGAGGAGCTGGCGGACCCGCACGGCGGAGCCGTGCCCGCCGCTGTCCCGCATGCTCCGACCATAGGGCGATTCCACCGTCTGTCGGGCGGCAACGCCGCCGCCGGGTCCGGCGGCGCCCGGCGCGGCGGTGGCCCACGTGACGGGAGCGGGCGCTACCTGCGGCGGTGGCGCACGTGACGGGAGCGGGCGCTACGCGCGGCGGCGGCCGACCCGGCGGGACCGCCGACCTCGGCGTACGGCCAGTGCCGTCAGGAGACCCCCGACGGTGAAGGCGAGGAGACCGGCGGTCGGCAGGATGACCTGCCAGTCGCCGTCGGCCATCCGGTGCAGCGCGGTCCCGGCCGGCCCCCGCCACTCCGGCTGCGAGGTCGGCGCGGACACGGCCGGCAACTTGCTCCCGGCCGCCTCCGCGTCCAGTTCGCCGGGCTCGACCAGCCGGCCGACCGAGGCGTCCCGGGGCAGGGCGAAACCCCAGTCGAGCAGTTGGGCGCCCTGCTGCCAGCTGCGTACCGGGCGGCCCTCGGCACCGAGCAGAGTCACCACGAGCCGTCGGCCGTCGCGCTCCGCGGCGCCCACGTAGCTGTGCCGGGCCAGCTTGGTGAAGCCGGTCTTGCCGCCCAGGGCACCCTGGTAGCGGTAGATGAGCTGGTTCTCGTTCTGGATCTGGAAGCCGCCCTTCTTGAGGGCCGGCTGGGCCGGGATCTTGGCGTGCTCGGTGAGCGCGTACCGGCGGAACAGCGGGTTGGCGAAGCAGGCGCGGGCGATCAGCGCCAGGTCGTACGCGCTGGTGAACTGTCCCTTCCCGTCCAAGCCGGACGGGGTTACGGCGTGGGTCTGCCGGGCGCCGAGCCGCCGGGCCTCCTCGTTCATCGCCCGTACCCCGCCGGGCACGCCGTCCGCGCCACCGCCCAGCCGGGCCAGCACGTTGGCGGCCTCGTTGCCGGAGTTGAGCAGCAGCCCGAGCCACACCGTCTCGACGGGGTACTTCCCGCCTACGAGCAGACCGACCGCGGAACTGCCCGGCTCGATGTCCAGGTCGCCGCGGGTCACCGTGACGACCTTCTGCGGGTCGAGCCGGGGCAGCATGGTGGCGGCCAGCAGCAGTTTCTGGGTGCTGGCCGGGGTGCCGTACTCGTGCGGGCCGCAGGTGCCCAGCACGGCGCCGGTGTCCAGGTCGGCGACCAGCCATGACGGCGCGTTGACGGCCGGCGGCGCGGGCGCGCCGTCGGGCGCCACCAGCCCGGGCGTGTCGAGCCGCTCGCCGCCGACGACCCGGTCCGCCGGCACGTTCGGCGGCGGCACCGGCCGGGGCGGGCCGGACACCTTCGGGGCCGGCACCTTCGGGCAGGGCACGGGGGCCCGAGCGGCCGCCACGGCAGGGGCGACCCGAACCGCCGGCGCGGCCTGCGCGGCGGGGACGGCGGCACCGGCGCCCAGGAGGACGGTGGCGGTGAGGGCGGCCAGTACCCGAACTCTCATGACCACGCAGACTAACGGGCAAGATCGCACTGCGATGCCCCGGTACGGTCCGCCACGCCGTGTCCAGCGCCGGTCGCACGGAGTAGTCCAAGCGCTCCGGTGCCAGAGCCGCGGAGACCCCTTCGGGTTACGTCCAATGGTTCACACCCGGCGCAGCCACCACCGCTGCCACGGGGTCTCCACCGCACGCGGGTGGTAGCGGGCGCGTACCCAGGCCACCGCCGCGGCCGGGGCGAGCCCGTCGAGGACGGCGAGGGCGGCGAGCGCGGTCCCGGTCCGCCCGACGCCGCCCCGGCAGGCGACCTCCACCCGCTCCCCCGCGTACGCCCGGCGCCGCGCCTCGCCCAGCGCGTCCAGTGCGTCGGCGGTGTCGACCGGCACCCAGAAGTCGGGCCACCGGACCCGGCGGTACGGCCAGGGCGGAACCGGTCCGGCCGCCAGGACGAGGGCGAAGTCGGCCGGTGTGGCCTGGTCGGCGAGCCGCCGTCCGCGTACCGTCGCGCCGCCGGGCAGCACGAGGAGCCCGGTTCGGCCCGCCCACCCCTGTCCCGCGCTCATCGGGTCATTGTGCGTCACCCCCCGACCATCGGGTACGGCGGCACCGGCCACACACAGGCCGGTGCCCGCCGAATGTTGTCCGGCGGGCACCACCTCGGTCGTCCGGGTCCTGCCCGGCGCGCCCAGGGTCAGCGCGAGCCCATTCCGAAGCGACCGCGCCGGCGCCAGGCCGCGGAGAGCAGCACCAGCAGCGTGCCCGCGCCCGCCAGGCCGCCGCCGAGCTTCATTGGCGTGGTGAGGCTCGAGCCAGTTACCGGGAGCTCCTTGCCGTGCTTGTGCTGGTCCTTGTCGTGGTCGAACTTGCCGTCCTTGTCGTGGTCGAACTTGCCGTCCTTGCGGTGGTCGAACTTGCCATGCCGAATGCAGATGGTGACGGTATCCGGGTCGGACACCACCGTCTGGTCGTCGAACTTGCCGGTCGCCCGGGCGGTGTTGACCACCTTGCCCTTCTTGACGTCGGCCTTGGTCACCACATGTGGGTTGACGGCGTGGCAGTCGGTGCTTGTGCCCGGTGCCAACGTGGTGCTGTTGCAGACCACCGGCCCGGCGGTCGGATCGTCGACCGCGACGTTGGTGATCGTGACGGTGCCGGTGTTGGTCACCCGGTAGGTGTAGAAAATCTCGTCGCCCTTGGCCGCGAAGCCGTCGTTCTCGCACTTGTTGCGGCAGTCCGACTCGACCCGGGCCTTCTTGTCGATCGACAGGCTGGCTTGCACCGGCGGATAGGCCGGTGGCTGCGGCTGTGCCGCCCCGGCCGCGGTCGGCACGGCCGCCACGGCCAGACCGACCGTGAGCGCCATGATGATGCGGGATGGCCGCATGATGGATTCCCTCCTACTGATGATCACAGCTTGCTGCGGTTACAACTTGGGTGGTCCATGGGGTGGCGGTGGGGGTAAGTACCAGCTCGGCCGTGCCGGCACTGGCCTGCCCGGTGAGCAGCGTGACGTCGAGGGTCCGGGTCCGTCCCGGCTGGACCTCCACGTTCGCCACGGTCACCTGGCGGCGATGGTCGGTACCGCGGCGCATCCCGGCGTCCCGACCGTCCAGCCGGCCGCCGAGCACGGCCCCGCCGGTCGGGCTGTACACCGACACGAAGGTGCGAGCGGTGTACGGGTCGCCGGAGAGGGCGAGCCCGGTGACCGACTTGTCGAGACCCGACTGCGGGGCAGTGGAGTGCACCGTGACCCGCAACCGCAGCTCCCGGCGCCCGTCCGACTGGCAGTCACCGCCGGTCAGGTTGGCCGAGAACCTCAGGTAGTAGCCGAGCTTCGCGCCGCTGCCGTCGTTGAGGAACACCCCGACGGTCGGCGCGGTGTCCGTCTCGGGGAGCGTCCCGGTCAACCGGCTGTTGCCTAGGACGCGCTGCTCCTCCGAGCGGGCACTCCAGAACAATATCCGACGCTCCATGACAGAACGGTCGAAAACGGTCAAAAGCCCGCGAGGATTGGTGCTCTTGGTGAGAAACGCCGCGAAGACCGCGGCCCCGGCCTGCGCGAAGTACTCGTCCTGCGCCTGTGGGCTGAGGGTCCGGTAGGAGTCGCTGAGCAGCGTCCGGACCGCCGTATCCGCGGACAGCGCGGGCCGGCCGGGCACGGCCACCGGCCCGGTGGCGCCGAGCAGGTACGACAGCGCCACCGGATCCACCGCGAGGACCCCGTCCACCTTCGTGCCGGTCTTCCGGCGGACCATCTCCCGGTACAACGCCGCCGCCGTGGGGAAGTCAGGGCTGAGGTTGACGTCCGCCGGGAAGGTCCCCGGAAGGTCGGACCAGAGCCGGCGCACCTCCTGGTCCACGCGTAGCGGCGGCTCGAACACCCCCAGCCCGGAACTGGCGCCCTGCTGGGTCATCTGGATCCGGCCGTTCTCGGCGGTGAGCACCGCGTACGCGCCGAACATGCCGCCGGTGGCCCGCAGTTCCGCCGGGTTCTGCGAGATGAGCAGGTAGCGGCGGGGTCCGTCGGCGCCGAGCAGTGGCGGCAGCAGTCGGGCGCCCTGGTCCGCGGCGGCGGTCAGACCGGCGAGCCGGTCCAATTCGGTCCGCAGGCCGGTGAGCGCGTCCCGCACCTGCCCGACCAGGTGGCCGGCCGGCACCGCCCGCAGCCGCTCGCCGGTCTCGTGCACTGCCCGGTCGGCGGCGGAGACCTCGGCGGACACCGCGCGGAGCCGGGCCAGGTCCAGGCCTCCCTGCCGGGGCACCAGCGACGCGAGGTCGATCCGCAGCAGGGTCGGGAAGGCGAGGCGGGCGAGATCGTCCACCGCCACGGCGATCTGGCGCACCGCGGCCAGGTCGTCCCCGGCGTACGGCGCACGCTGGGCGACCCACCAGGCCGGGTCTCCGGTCGCGCCGCGGGCGGCGGCGGCCTGCTCCTGCAGTGCGGCCAGGGTGCGCTGGGCCCGATCGGCGTCACCGCCGACGACCTGCGAACTCAACTCCCGGGCGAGGCCAGCGGCGTTGAGCAGGTGCGCCCGGGCCTGCCAGCCCCGGAAGGCGACCCAGCCACCGGCGGCCAGCAGCACCGAGAGGACCACCAGGCCGGTGAGCAGGGTCCGCCGTACGCGGGCCCGGGTCCGTCGCCGGGAGCGTCGCCGCCGGCGACGCCACAGACCGCTATCCGTCACACCAATCTCCCGCCTCGAAACCGGACAGACTTGTCGATTGGTCGCTTTCTAGCATGAAACCGGCAGAGCGCAGGCGATTATCGGGCCTTTTGGTGATTCGGGTCCTGTCCTACGAAGTGGGTTTCACCGTCACCGGCGCGGGCGAGCGGCGTCCAGGGTGACGTCGTGAAGCATCCGCTCGATCCGGTTGACGCCAGCCCGGAGCGACATCTCCCGCAGGTACGCGTCGCGCCCCCGCTGGCCCATGTCGACCCGCGCGGGCGGCGGGATCGCCGCGGCCAGCCAGAACCGGTCGGCCAACGCGGGCCAGTCCCCCGGCGGGCAGGAGAGCCCGGCCCGGGCCCGCTCCACGACCGCCACCGTGTCACCCCCGGCGGAGGCGACCACCGGCGAGGCGCAGGAGAGGGCCGCCTGCAGCTTCCCGGGCACCATGCCACGCAGCTCCGGCAGGTCCCGCAGCATGACGAGCTGGTAGTCGGCCGCCGCGTAGAGCTCCGGCATGTCCAGCGGGGACCGCCGTTCGACGAACCGGACGTTGTCCGCCCGGAGCTCGGCGGCGAGCTCCCGCACCCGCCGCTCCTCGGCTCCCGAGCCGACCAGGACCAGGTCCATCCGGTCGCCGAGCGCCGCCGCCGCGCGCACCGCGGTCTCCAGGCCCTGGCGTACGCCGATGGTCCCGGCGTGCATGACCACGCAGCGGTTGTCCCGGCGGATCAGTCGCCGGGCGGCCCCGCTCGGCTCGGTCGGCCGGAAGATCCGCTCGTCGGTCCAGTTGAGCACCACCCGTACCCGGTCCGGCTCGGCGCCGCCGGCGACCACCAGGTCCCGCATGGACGGTGCGCTGACCGCGACGCCGTCGGCCTCCTGGTAGATCCGGCGTAAGGTGGCGCCGAGTCGCCCAGGGAGCCGGCGAGTCTCGCCAGCTCGGGCCACGTCCTCCTCCGGCCAGACGTCCTGCACATGCAGCACGGTCGGCACCCGGCCCAACATCCGGAGCAGGCCGGCGGCGGCGAAGGTCACCGCCGGCAGCTGGAAGACGTACAGGGCGTCCACGCCGCCGAGGTAGCGGCGGCCGGTGAGCGCCACGCTGCCCGCGAAGGAGAGCCAGCTGGCCATCCGCGTCCTGGCCGAGCCGTCGCCGCCGGCGTACCGGGGCACCCGGCGGACGGTCAGCCGCTCGCTGTGGGTCTCGTACCGCCAGCGCTGCCGCCAGCCGGGATACACGTGCCCGCCGGGGTAGTCCGGGAAGCCGGTGAGCACCCGTACCTCGTGGCCCCGGGCCGCCAACTCCTCGGCGAGGCTGCCCGGGATGAACGCCGGCTCCGGCGGGAAGTGGTAAGAAAGTATGCCGATCTTCATGACCGAGCCTCCGGCGCGGCCCCGCGACACCCGGCGTGGCGCACCCCGTACGATGCTCGCATCCCCTCTGCGTCCGGCCGCGACCGCCGGAACACCGCCGTCGCGGCGATCCGGCCCGCGACCATGCCGACGAGAGGGGTGCAGATGGTCGACGGGGTGCTCTTCGTCTGCCACGCCAACATGTGCCGGTCCCCGATGGCGGAGTACATCACCCGCCGGTTCCTCGCCGACCTGCCGGTCACCGTGGCGAGCGCGGGCACCGACGCCGTCGACGGGGTGCCCATGCACCCGTACGCGATCGAGGTCGCGGCCCGCACCGGCGCGGACCCGGCAGTCTTCCGCACCCGCCGGCTGCGCCCCGAGCACCTGACCGGGGCCACGCTGGTGCTGGCCGCGACCCGGCGGCAACGCTCCGTCTGCACGGCGCTGGCGCCGGCCGCGTTGCACCGGACCTTCACGCTCCGGCAGTTCGGCCGGCTGGTCGGCGCGGCCGAGCCGGCCAGGGCGGGCAGCCGTTCGACGCTGCGCGCCGCGGTCGAGGCGGCGGCCCGCGCCCGAGGGCGGCTGCAACCCGCCGCCCCCGGCGCGGACGATCTGGGCGACCCGATCGGCGGCTCACCCGCCGACTTCCGGCGGTGCGCCGAGGAGATCGAGCGGTCCATTCGACCGTTGCTGGCGCTCATCGGGACAGCCGGGTGAGTTCCTGGGTGTGGTCGCTGACCCCGACCACGGCGGACTCGCCGCGCCGGGCGACCCGGGCGCGGTCGGTAGGCACGGCAGGCGCGGGCGGCACGACCACCTTGTACGCCTCGTACTGGTAGGCGTCCGTCTTGGCGACCTTGGCCATGTTGAGCACGCAGCCAAGCAGACGCACCGAGACGGAGTGCAACGCACGGGCGGCGGCGGCCACCTGGCTGCGCGAGGTCCGCCCCTGCTGGGTGACCAGCAGCGCGCCGTCGGCCTGCACGGCCACCACCACACCGTCGGTGACGGCGAGCAGCGGCGCGGTGTCGATGACCACGATGTCCGCCGACTCCCGCAGCGCCACCAGCAGGTCCGCCATCGCCTTGGAACCGAGCAGCTCGCTGGGGTTGGGCGGGGTGGCACCACTGGGGAGCACCAGCAGCGACTTGTCGCCCCACCGCTGCACCACGTCGCCGACCTGGACGTCGCCGACCAGCACGTCGGTGAGGCCCACACCACCGTCGACGCCGAGGTAGTCGGCGACCTTGGGGCGGCGCAGGTCGGCATCGATGAGCAGCACCCGCCAGCCCGCCTCGGCCAGCGCGATGGCGGTGTTGCAGGCCATGGTGGTCTTTCCCTCCCCCTGCAGGGCGCTGGTGACCGCGATGACCCGGGCCGGTTCGTGCACGTCGACGAAGCGCAGGTTGGTCCGGAGCTTGCGGACCGCCTCGGCGCGCGGCGAGTTGGCCGCCTCGCCGACGATCAGCGGGGACGACTTCGCACCGGCCTCGAACGGGATCTCGCCGAGCAGTGGGCTGCCGGTCACCCGCTGGAGCCCGGCCGCGTCCCGCATCCGGACGTCGGCCATCCCGCGCAGCACGGCCAGTCCCGCACCGAGCAGCAGGCCCACCAGCCCGCCGACGACCAGATTCCGCACCGGCTGGGGTGACACCGGGGTGGAGGTCACCCGCGGACCACTCACCACCTCGAGCTTGATCGGGGGCGACTTGCCGTCCGGCGGCGTTTCCACCTTCTGCACCAGCTCGACGAACTTGGCGGAGAGAATCTCGGTGGTCTTCAGCGCCCGGGTCTGATCGGTGTCGATGAAGGTGGCCCTCAGCAGCACGCTGCCGGACTCGGTGGCGGTGCTGAGCCGGTCCTTCACCTGCTCGCCGGTCAGGCCGAGCGGGTTCTCCGCCACCACACTCTGCGCCAGTCGGTCACTGGTGAGCAGGTCGGCGTAGGACTTGACCCGCTGCTGGAGGAAGAGGCCGCCCTGGTAGGCGTCGGTGACGCCCTGGCTGGGAGTGGTGACGAAGAAGGTCACCGAGGCCTGGTACCGGGGTGGGGTGCGGACCGTGATCAGTGCGGCGGTGCCCAGGGCGAGCATCACGGTGATCAAAACGATCCACCAGTGCCGTCGGATCAGGCGCAGGTAATTGAGAACGTCCATCACGTTTCCCCTCTCGACACGCCGATCAGTCGTTGAAACAGCACAAAACCCCCCTAAAACGCCCAAAACACCTAGTAGTCGTGTCAGGATCCAAAACGCCTAAACATCCATCAAGCGACTCGCCGAATGTAAACGACCTGAAGCGCATAGATGGTCTAAATCCTTCCATTTCCGGATCCAACGTAGAGGGCAACCATGGATCGCGAAGCCACCGCCGAAAGCGCCGCCCGACCCCGCGACTGGGTCACCCGCCGCGCGGCCACCCTTTCCCTGTTAACGCTGGACACCGCCGCCTGGTGCGGGGGATTTCTCGGGGCGGCCTGGACCCGCTACGAGTTCGCGCTGACGGCCGGCGACTGCGCACGGGTGCTGACCGTGGCGCTGGCCTGCGCCGGAATCCACGCGGTGCTCATCCTGCTGCGCTTCCGGACCCATGGACGCCACCCGATCGGCAGCGCCGATGAGGCCCGCCGACTGGCCAGCACCGCGGCGATCGCCGCGGTGGCCACGCTCGCCGGCATACTGCCCTTCGCCCAGCATCCGGTGCCCGCCACCACACCCATCGTGGGCGGCACGGTCGCCCTGGTCCTGATGGCCGCCGGTCGCGCCATGTGGCGGGCGCGCCAGGAACGGCACCGCCGGCCGGTACGCAGCGCCGAGCGGTGCCTCGTCTACGGCGTCGACGCGGCGAGCGAGCGGCTGGTACGGACGCTCCTCGGCGACCCGCACAGCCGGTACCTGCCGGTCGGCCTGCTCGACGACGACCCCGCCAACCGGAGACTGCGCCTGCACGGGCTGCCCGTGCTCGGTGGCCGGGAGCGGATCGGTGCGGCGGTGCGGGACAACGGGGCGCGTACGGTGATCTTCTCGATGAGCGGCGCGGACGCCGGGCTGCTGCGCGACGTGCGCGCTCGCACCCTCCAGGCCGGCGCCGCCTTCAAGGTGCTGCCCCCGGTACGCGAGCTGCTGGACCGTCCGGTCACCGTCACCGACGTCCGGGACATGCAGATCGCCGACCTGCTCGGCCGGGCGCACCGGGTCGCCGAGCTGACCGTGGAACGCAAGGGCCTGGCCGGACGCCGGGTCCTGGTCACCGGGGCCGGCGGCTCGATCGGCTCGGAGCTGTGCCGGCAGATCGCCCGCTGCGAGCCGGGCGAGCTGATGATGCTGGACCGCGACGAGTCGGCGCTGCACGCCCTCCAGATGTCGCTGCACGGCCGGGCGCTGCTGGACGGCCCCGAGCTGATCCTGGCCGACATCCGGGACGCGGAGGCCCTCGCTCGGATCATTGCCGACCGGCAGCCCGACGTGGTCTTCCATGCGGCTGCCCTCAAACACCTCACGATGCTCCAGCGGCATCCCGGCGAGGCGATCAAAACCAACATCTGGGGCACCCTCAACGTGCTGGAGGCATGCCGTGACGTCGCCCAGTTCGTCAACATCTCCACCGACAAGGCGGCCAATCCGGTCAGCGTCCTCGGCTACTCCAAACGGATCACCGAGCGACTCACCGCCCACTACGCCGAACAGCTCGGCGAGTCGTACCTGAGCGTCCGGTTCGGCAACGTGCTCAGCAGTCGGGGCTCCGTACTGACCGCGTTCCAGGCACAGATCAGGGCCGGGGTGCCGATCACCGTCACGCACCCGGAGGTGACCCGCTATTTCATGACCGTCGAGGAGGCGGTGCACCTGGTGCTCCAGGCGGCCACCACCGGCCGCGGTGGCGAAGCGCTGGTGCTGGACATGGGTGAGCCGGTACGCATCGCCGACGTCGCCCGCCGCCTCGCCGCCGAGGCGGACACCCCGGTCGACATCGTCTACACCGGGCTACGGCCGGGCGAGAAGCTGCACGAGCACCTGTTCGGCGCCGACGAGATGGACCATCGCCCCCTGCACCCGCTCATCTCGCACGTCCGCGTGCCGGCGCTCACCCCCGAGGAGGTACGCGGGCTGGACCCGTACGCCGACCCGGACGAGCTGATCAAGCGGCTGGCGACGCTCTGCAAGGGTGTCGGCGCGTCACTGACGATGCTGCCCGGGCAGCGCTGAGGCCGGCGGCGGGACGCCGCGTCCGGGACGGACGCCCCACTGGGCCCAGTTGATTGCGAGCGCCCCGGCCCGGATAGGGTCCAAACCGGATAGGGTTCAAAGCGGTGTGCCGGGAAGTCTGGTCGGCGATTGTCCACGGCAACCCCGACTCCCCTGAGGTGACACCGCATGGCCGACCGCGGCCCGACGTCCCCTGAGCGCCTGCTCTCCCGCCGTTCCTGGTCAGAGGCGCGTTTCCTGGCCGACGTGCTGCGTACCGAGACGGTCGGTGGCGGGCTGCTGCTGCTCGGCGCGGTCGCCGCCCTGATCTGGACCAACTCACCCTGGCGCGCCGGGTACGCCGCGCTCGCCGACTGGGTGCCGTGGTCCGGCGGGGCCCCGCTGCACCTGGACCTCAACCTGGCCACCTGGACCGCCGACGGGCTGCTGGCGATCTTCTTTTTCGTGGTGGGCCTGGAGCTCAAACGCGAGTTCGTCGCCGGAGACCTGCGGGATCCGCGGCGGGCCGCGCTGCCGGTGGTGGCCGCCCTGGGTGGCATGCTGCTGCCCGCCCTGTGCTACGTCGCGGTGACCCTCGCCGCCGGCGGGGCGGGGCTGCGCGGGTGGGCCATCCCCACCGCCACCGACATCGCGTTCGCGTTGGCCGTGTTGGCCGTGGTCAGCTCCCACCTGCCACAGGGCATGCGCGCGTTCCTGCTCACCCTCGCGGTCGTGGACGACCTCTTCGCGATCATCATCATCGCGGTCTTCTACACCGCCGACTTCCACTTCCTGCCGCTGCTCGGGGCGCTCGCGCCGATCGCCGCCTTCGCCCTGCTGGTGCGGCGGCGGCAGACCTGGTGGTGGGCTCTTGTGCCGCTCGCCGTGCTCGCCTGGGGCCTCGTGCACGCCTCCGGGGTGCACGCGACGGTCGCCGGGGTGCTGCTCGGCTTCACCGTGCCGGTCCGGGCCGGGCGAGGCGATGGGCCGGGGCTGGCCGAGCGGCTGGAGCACCAGTGGCGCCCGGTCTCGGCGGGCCTGGCGGTGCCGGTCTTCGCGTTCTTCGCCGCCGGCGTGTCGCTGGTCGACGTGGACCTGGCCGGCGTGCTCACCGACCCGGTGGTGCTCGCGGTGGTCGCCGGGCTGGTGCTCGGCAAGAGCGTCGGCGTGTTCGGCTCGACGTTCCTGCTCGCCCGGTTCACCCGGGCCGAACTCGACGAGGACATCACCTGGGCGGATCTGTTCGGGCTGGCGCTGCTGGCCGGCATCGGCTTCACCGTCTCGCTGCTCATCGGCGAGCTGGCCTTCGGGGCGGGCAGTCCCGAGGACGACCGGGTCAAGGTGGCCGTCCTGCTCGGGTCGCTGGTCTCCGCCGTACTCGCCTGCGGAGTGCTGGTGCGGCGCAACCGGGTCTACCGGCGGATCTCGGAACGGGAGAGCCGGGACAGCGACGGCGACGGCGTGCCGGACGTCTACCAGCAGGAGGAATCCGCCTGACGCGCCGGCGCGCCGGTACGCCGGTCAGCGCCGGTGTTCGGCCGCCCGCTCCTCCTCGGTCTCCTCGGTCTCCTCCTCCACCGCGTCGGCGTACGGCTCCATCAGGTCGTCGGCCGGCACCGCGACCCACTCGACCTTGTCCTGCTCGTCGGGGCGCCCGCCGGGCGGCGGCTCGGGAGCCGTGGGGTCACCGGCGAAGCCGTACTCGTTGGGCTCGTCGTGCCTGCTCATGCGCTGGACCTTCCGCTCGTACCCGGTGTTCGCCTCTCGAGGGTCACGCTAGGCGGTGATCGTCACCGCCGCAGCGTCCCGGAGATGTTCATACCCAGGCGCGGCGGCCACCATCATCTCCGCGGGTGTCGACCGTCGTTCCGCCGCCGCGACCTGCGCCGGCCGTGGCGGCGGAACCCGCGCGGGTCAGGTCAGCCGGGTGACCGCCTCGAAGATCAGCCAGAGGCCGGAGACAGCGAAGAGGATCGCCGCGCCGTACCGGATGGCCTTCTCCGGCAGGTGCCGGCCGAGCAGCCGGCCCACCATGATCGCCAGCGCGTCGGCGGCCACCATGCCGAGCGTCGAGCCGAGCCAGGTGCCGAACCAGCCGTATTTGGTGGCCAGGGTGATGGTGGCCAGCATCGTCTTGTCGCCCAGCTCGGCCAGGAAGAACGCGACACCGACGGCGATGACGGCGTTGCGGCTACTCTTCTCGGCCTTGCGCTTCTCCTCCTCGGTGAGCTTGTCGCCGCGCAGGGTCCACGCGCCGAAGCCGAGGAACGCCACACCGGCGATGAGCGAGATCCAGGTGGTGGGCAGCGCGGCGTGCAGCCCGTACCCGATTCCCACCGAGGCCAGGTGCACGATCGCGGTGGCGACGGTGATGCCGATGAGCACCGGCAGAGTCTTGAAGCGCGTGGCGAACGTCAGGGCCATGAGCTGGGACTTGTCGCCCAGCTCGGCGACGAAGATGACGCCGAAGCTGACCACCAGCGCGACGAGGAAACCGTTCATCCGAACCTTCCCGATCAAGCCGGGAGGAGGTACGGGGTGCCCTCGACCCGGCTGCGACAGCCTGAGTCGAAGGTCTCGCCCGCCCCGGGAACCGGGGCCGCGTGGCCGGATGCGGAGGCATCAGTATGTCGACCACGACATTGGGGGCTACTCCCCTTCGCGCCGCCCAGCCTAGCCCATCGCGCCGTCGGCGGCCGTCGCGGGGCACCCGCCGCCCGCGGCGCGCCCAAAGCGCTCAGTCGGCCCAGGCGAGGGTGACGCCGAACAGCCCGTCCGGGTCGGTCCAGAACGCCTGCCGTTCGAACCCGGCGTCGGCCAGCTCCGTCGCGATCCCCTCCGGCCGGAACTTCGCCGAGATCTCCGTCCGCAGTTCCTCGCCGGCGGCGAACTCGACGTCCAGGTCCAGCACGTGCACCCGGGTCGGGCGCTCGGCGCGCAGCCGCATCTCGATCCACTCGTGCTCCGGGTCCCAGATTGCCACGTGGGCGAACGACTCCGGGTCGAAGTTGGCGCCCAGCTCCCGGTTGATCACCCGAAGCACGTTGCGGTTGAAGTCGGCGGTCACCCCGGCCGCGTCGTCGTACGCGGGCACGATCACCTTCGGGTCCTTGACCAGGTCGGTGCCGATCAGCAGCCAGTCGCCGGCCTCCAGGGCGGCGCGCATGGCGGTGAGGAACTCGGCCCGCTCCACCGGGAGCAGGTTGCCGATCGTGCCGCCGAGGAACACCACCAGCTGCCGGCCGCCGGTGGGCAGCCGGTCCAGCTGCCGGGTGAAGTCGCCGACGATGCCGCGTACCCGCAGGCCGGGGTATTCGGCGGCGATCTGCCCGGTGGACTGGCGCAGCGCGCTGACCGAGACGTCCAGCGGCACGAACGTACCCAGCTCGCCGTGGCGGGTGAAGGCGTCCAGCAGCAACCGGGTCTTCTCCGACGAGCCGGACCCCAGCTCGATGAGCGTCTTCGCGCCGGTCAGCCCGACGATCTCGTCGGCGTGCTCGGCCAGCACTGCCCGCTCGGCACGGGTCGGGTAGTACTCCGGCAGCCGGGTGATCTCCCCGAAGAGTTCACTGCCCCGGGCGTCGTAGAACCATTTCGGCGGCAGCCACTTCGGCCGCGCCGTCAGCCCTATTCGTACGTCCTCGCGCAGGCTGCGGCCCAGGTCCTGCTCCTCCAGGTAGATCTCCAATGGCTCCGCGCTCATGAGGTTCCCTTCCGTTGCCCGAACTCCTGCCCCACCTGTGGAAAGGTGGCCTCAGGCGGCCACCAGGTCTCGGAGCCGCACCCCGGTCGCGGTGGCCACCACCAACTGCCCGTCCGGCACCGTCTGCCAGCTCGGGTCGTCGTCGAGGGGTTCCGAGGCCAGCAGCACCGACTCCGGGGTACGACGCAGCGACAGCGCATGCCCGGCCACGCTGGCCACCACGGTCGTGCCGTCGGTGAGCAGCAGGTTCAGCCGCGACCGGGGGGCGGCCGCCGTGACCGCCGCGACGACCCCGGCCACTGCCCGCGCCGGGTCCTCGCCGGCGCGCAGCCGGTGCCGGACCAGCGCCCAGAGCAGCGCCGCGTCGGTCGGCGCGTCCAGCGTCAGCAGGTCGCGGACCGGCAGCTCGGCGGCGAGCGGCACCATCGTGTCCGGCCAGCCCCGGACCGCGCCGTTGTGGCTGAACAGCCAGCGTCCCTCGGCGAACGGCGCGGCGGCCGTCTCCTGCACCGGCATGCCGACCGTGGCGGAGCGGACGGCGGCCAGCACCGCGCCGGCGACCGTCACCGTGGCCAGTTCCGGCAGGGTGGTGTCGTTCCACAGGGGCTGCGCGCGCCGGTAGCGCACCGGATCCCCGCCGCCCGGATACCAGCCGACCCCGAAACCGTCCGCGTTGATCGTGCCGCCGCCGCGCATGTCCCGGGGCGTCCAGGACTGCCGCAGCAGCCCGTACGGCGGGTCGTACAGCAGGCTACGCAGGCGAACCGGCGGACCGAGGTACGCCAGGTGGCGGCACATCAGCCGGCCCCGCCACTCATGCCGCCGCCTCCTCCGGACGGGCGTTTCGGGCGCAGCGGAAGCCGCTGAAGATCTGCCGGCGGATCGGGTAGTCCCAGTTGCGGAACGTGCCCCGGCAGGCCGCCCGGTCGGTGCCGAACGAGCCGCCGCGCAGCACGCGGTAGTCGTCGCCGAAGAAGACCTCGGAGTATTCCCGATAGGGGAAGGCGACGAAGCCCGGATATCCCCGGAAGGTGGTCGAGGTCCACTCCCAGACGTCCCCGATGAGCTGGTGCACGCCCAGCGGCGACGCGCCCGCCGGGTATGCGCCCACCGGCGCCGGCCACAGGTGCCGCTGGCCCAGGTTGGCGTGCTCGACCGTCGGGTCCTCGTCGCCCCACGGAAAGCGCCGGGACCGGCCGGTCGCCGGGTCCCAGCGGGCCGCCTTCTCCCACTCCGCCTCGGTGGGCAGCCGCCTGCCGGCCCAGGCCGCGTACGCCTCCGCCTCGTACCAGCAGACGTGCACCACCGGCTCGTCGTCGCGGACCGGCGACCACCGGCCGAACCGGCGGTACGCCCAGCCGTCGCCGTCCTGCCGCCAGTGCATCGGCGCGTTCAGCCCTGCCTCGACGCGGTGCCGCCAGCCCGCCGCGCTCCACCAGCGCGGCTCGTCGTACCCGCCGTCGGCCATGAAGGACCGGTACTGCCCGTTGGTGACCGGCGCCGCGTCGATCACGTACGCCGGCAGCTCGACGGTGTGCGCCGGACGCTCGTTGTCCAGCACCCACGGATCGGTCGAGGTGCCCATGGTGAACGGTCCGGCGGGTACCAGCACCTCGCCGGCCATCCGGGCGCGCGGCTCGGGCGGCGGCGGCGCGTCCAGCACCGGCCCCCCGGCGCGCAGTTGGTGGGTGGCGAGCATGGTCTCGTCGTGCTGCTGCTCGTGCTGCACGATCATCCCAAACGCGAACCCGTCCTCGACCAGCTTCCGGTTGGTGAACCGGATCCCGTCGAGCAGGTCGTACACCTTGTTCCGCACGGCACACACGTACGCCCGCGCCTCGGCCGGGGGCAGCAGCGGCAGCGACGGCCGGTCCTTGCGGGGCTGTTTGAACGCGTCGTACAGGTCGTCGATGTCGCGGCGCAGCGGCTCCCGTCCGCCGACGTCGCGCACCAGCCAGAGTTCCTCCTGGTTGCCGATGTGCGCCAGGTCCCAGACCAGCGGGGACATCAGCGTGGAGTGTTGCCGCATCAGCTCGTCGTCGTCCACCGCGTCGGTCAGCAGGGCGGTGCGGGCCCGGGTGCGTTCGAGTTCCGTCGCGATCCGGCTGCGCAGCCGCTCGCTGTCCGTACCCGGCCGCTCGGTCGTGGTCACCGGTGCCTCCTCTCCGCGGCGGCGCGGCACCGCCGGATACCTCGGCTCGTCTCCTCGTGGATCCCGGTCGGCAGGCCCAGCCCGGGCAGGGCCGCCAGGGCCAGCTCGAACAGCGCCACCGCGGCGTCAGCCAGCGGAGGGTCGGCCAGCCCGTACCGGGCGGCGACGCGCCAGCGGTCAGCCACCGGGGTGGCGGCCGCAAGGGCCTCCCGGGTGGTGGTCGGCTCGGCGAAGAGCGCGGCCAGCACTGCGAGCGGCACGATCCACTCCCGGCCCGGCTGGGCGTCCAGGTAGCGGATTTCCAGGTAGCCCCGCGGGCGTACCGGGGGGAAGAGCGTGCTGACGTGGTACTCCAGGTCGTCGCTGGTGGGCGGGCGGGCCAGCGCCCCGGCCAGCCAGTCGGCGAAGGTGACGCCGGCCGGCGGGGTCCAGTCCGGCCCGGCGCCGCGCACGCAGAGCAGGGGTGCGGCGAGCGCGTAGTCGATCCAGGCGGCAACCGGGTCGCGGCCGGGCTGAGCGGGCGACCAGACCGGGCGGGTTCGCGCCGGGTCGATGGCCAGCCAGGCGGCCATCCGCGCGGAGGCCCATCCGGTACGCCGGCCGGCGTGCCGGTCCGCGGTGGCGAACGCGGCCAGCAGCGGCGGCCCGACAGCGTGGACGGCCGCCCATCGCTGCGCCAACCGTTCCGGTTCGCCCGCGTCGAGGCAGACCTGGAGGCCGGCGGTGCTGTACATCATGGCGCGACCCGCCGGGCCACGCCGATCGAAGACGCACCGCATGGCCTGGTAGCGAGCTGTTTCCACGACCGGGTGGGGAGCCCGCCAGGGATCCATCCCGGTCCTGCCGAGGACGAGACCGTCGGCGCCCAGCGCGGCGGTGAGTTCGGCGACGTCGGCCTCGGTGGCCCGGATCAGCACGACGACCGACGGTCGCGGCGCGGAGGAGATCTCCACCTGCCCGCCCGGCTCGACGGTCACGGCTCCACCGTGCCGGAGTCTCTGGGCGGGGCTGGTGGGGTCGATGGTGACGGGGCTGTGCCGCCCCAGCGCCCGGCGCAGCCGCTCGCGGTCGACCGGGCGGGTCGGGTCCGCGGCGTCGTGCACCGTCCATTCCAGCTCGACACCGGTGAGGATGGGTGGGCCGGTCTTGAAGCAGATCCTGGCGAGGTATCCGGCCGCTGCGGACCTGCCCCGTAGGACGGTGGTCCGGTCCAGCTCCGGCGACATCACCAAGAGACCGCTCCTCTCTCCGGGCGGCCACCGCGTCGTCGCGGTCACGTAGCGTCATCGACTGATCACTCACAGTCCCGCCACCTTCTGTCTAGCAGACGGAAGCTGCGCGCCGCGCGGGAGATGAATGTTTGTCCGGAATCCGGTTACGTCCGAGATCAGCCGGCCTTCGGCTGCTTGGCGTTGTCGGCGTCGGTCGACGCGCTCGCGGCCGGGGACGGGGAGCGATCCGGAACCAACGCGCTTGCGGGCTGGGACGACCCGGTGAGCTCAGCCGGAGGCGCCGCGCTCGGCGTCTGGGGCAGCCGGGTGGATCGGGCGCTTGGCGGCGACTTACGAGCCGCCTCCGGTACCAGCCGGATGCAGTAGTCCTCGACCTGATCGGCGCCGCCGGCTGCGGTGACCAGGTCGACGAAGCCCGGCGTCTCCAGCGCCTTGGCCCGCTGCTCGTCCGACTTTGCCAGGTACGCCCGGCACTGCCCGGTAACGTTCGGGGCCGCTGCCGACCGGCCGGGGGCGGCGGTCCCGGTCAGGCCGGGGGCTGCGGTCGGGTCGGGGGCGGCGGGCGGCACCGCACCCGGGGCCCCGGCGGTCGGGCTCCCGGCCCCGGACTGCGTCGGCGAACTCAGGCCACCCGCGCCGCTGCTGCCCGACGTGGTCGATGCCGACGGCACCGGCACCCAGGGCCGCTCCAGGTGGACCGCGGCGACGGCGACGCCGGCGGTGGCGACGGCGGCGAGTCCGGCCGCCCAGGCCGCCACGCCGACCCGGATACGTCGCCGCCAGGACACCCGTGCCCAGGCCGCCGGCGGGTTCGCCCGGGCCGCCCGGAACGCGACGAGCGCCTGCTCCTCACCCGGCAGCTCAGCCGGGCTGGCCGGGGCAGCCGCCGCGGCGAGCAGGTGGGCCAATGGGTCGTCCCTCGGCCACGGTGGCTGCCCGGCGCTGGCCGCGTCGAGAAGCCGCTCGGACTCCGCCCGGTCGGCGGGCCCGTCGGGCCGGCGAAAGCTCATCCAAAATCCCCTCAAGGTCATCCGTCGGCCGGCTCCGCCTTCGGCGACTGCCGACCAGGACGGATACGAGGGCGGGACGGGGTGACGCCCACGACTCGGTCGGACGCCTGTCCGAGATCGGAGCGTTCCAGGAGCGCGGCGAGGCGGCGCAGGCCCCGGTGCGCGGCGGTACGAACGGCTCCGGCGCGCCGGCCGAGGACCCGGCCGGCGGTCTCGGCGTCGAGCCCGATCACGGCCCGCAACAGGACTGCCTCCGCCTCCCGCGGCGGCAGGGCCGCGATCAGCGCCAGCGCGGTCTCGGTGCCGATGGTCTCGCCGGCCCGCTCGGCCGTGTCGGCGTCGCCGGCCAGCCCGCTGAGCGCCTGCACCGGCACCGGCAGGGACGGTCGCCGGCGCTGCCGGCGCAGGTGGTCCATGGCCCGGTTGCGGGCGATCGTCACTGTCCAGGCCCGGAACTCGCCGCCGGTGAAGCTGGGCAGATCACGGGAGATCTGCAGCCAGGCCTCGGACGCGACGTCCTCGGCGTCCCCGCCCACCAGGGCGGTGAGGTAGCGCAGCAGGCCGGGCTGCAGGCTGCGATAGAGGAAGCGGAACGCCTCCTCGTCGCCCGCCTGTGCCGAGGCGACCGCCTCGCTCAGCTCACCGGTCATGGACCCGCCGTTTCCGCCCTGCCGAATCCCGGGGCCGGAGCCTGCCGGTGCCGGCGTACCCGACGCCCGACCGGTCGGGTGACCCGACCACCACCCGCACCATCAGCCCCCCGTTGACCTGGTCGGCGCTCGCGACACGGGGCGTGCGGACGCGTATGGACAACTGCCGCGAAGTACGGCCGTCGGCGGATCACACCGTACCCGCGTCATGGGGCGACTTGGAGCCGGGCTAACGGTAGGAGCGGACCGACGGGGCGGACAACCCGACGGCCCGCCGGAGAAAGGTGAGATTTGTCGCCGGGCGACAACCGCGTGTCGGCGTAACGAACATCAGGACCCGCACGCTGCGCCCGGGGGCACTCGGGTGAACGCGGCTTCGCAGCAGGCATCCACCGTGGCCGGGGCCCTCCTGGCCGATCGTACCCGAGTCGTCACCGTCAGCCGACCACGGAGTTTTCTCGACCCTCGGCGGGTCGGTCGAACTTGCCGACCGACCAACACGGGAGATCGCGAGAAATACTTCGCGACTGCTCTGGGTACGGTATGGGGGTGTTGTCTTCGGGAGTCGCACTCGGCGGCCGATACCGCCTGGACGACCGTGTCGCCACGGGCGGCATGGGCGATGTCTGGCGTGCCACGGACCTGGTACTGGGCCGCCAGGTCGCGGTGAAGATCCTGCTGCCCGCGCTGGTTTCCGATCCCGATTTCATCGCCCGCTTCCGCGCCGAGGCGCAGATCATGGCGGCGCTGCGCCACCCGGGCGT
Organism: Micromonospora sp. SL1-18; assembly: GCF_047921505.1. Taxonomy (NCBI): domain Bacteria; kingdom Bacillati; phylum Actinomycetota; class Actinomycetes; order Micromonosporales; family Micromonosporaceae; genus Micromonospora; species Micromonospora sp. SL1-18. The sequence goes on from NZ_JBLROA010000014.1 coordinate 83,197, forward strand.
CGTGCAGGTCTTCGACTGCGGCGAGGACGATCTGCCCGACGGCGGCCGGGCCGACTACCTGGTCATGGAGTTCGTCGAGGGCGAGCCGCTGTCCCGGCGGATCGAGGCGGCCGGCCAGCTCGAGGTCGGCGAGACGATGTCGATCGTGGCGCAGGTCGCCCAGGCCCTGCACGCCGCGCACGCCCGGGGCATCGTCCACCGGGACGTGAAGCCGAGCAACCTGCTGGTGCAGGAGAACGGCGCCGTGGTGCTGGTCGACTTCGGGGTGGCCCGGTCGACCAACATGACCAGCATCACCAGCACGAACGCCGTGCCCGGCACCGCCCTCTACATGGCCCCCGAGCAGGCCGCTGGTCGCCCCGTGTCCGGCGCCACCGATGTCTACGCGCTCGGCGCGGTGGCCTACTGCTGCCTCACCGGCAGCCCGCCCTTCACCGGCGACAATCCGCTCCAGGTGGCCGTGCGCCACCTGGACGACGAGCCGCCGGAGTTGCCGGCGGACATCCCACAGCCGGTCCGCGACCTCGTCGCCCGGGCCTTGGCGAAGGACCCCGACGAGCGCTTCGCCAGCGGTACCGCGATGGCCACCGCCGCCCTGGAGGCGATCTCCGAGTCGCCGACCTCGGTGGCGCCGGTCCAGCTGCGAAGCCCGGCCGGCCTGGCGGACACCAGGGACGATCTTCCCGTCGTGCCGGCGTCACCGGTGCCTCCGGGCCGCGCACGCCGGCGAGGGACCCTCGTCGCGCTCGCCGCGGTGCTCGTGGCGCTGGGCGCGCTCGGCGCGGCGTTGGGTGCCTCCAGGGGAACCGACGAGCCGACAACCACGATCCCGTCCACCCCGCCGTCCTTCGCCCCCAGCGACGACGCACCGGCCGCCCCCGAGACGACTTCCGCCGAAAAGAGCGATCGGCCGTACCGGCCGGACCCGGGCAACCGTCCGTCGGAGGCGGCCACCCCGACGCCGACCCCGACCGAGTCCCCGAGCGCGTCCACCGAACCGTTGCCCTCAGAGGAACCATCGACCGACCCGACGGAGCCGACGGCGGCGCCGAGCGACGCTTCCCCGGCGCCGAGCAACTCGGCACCCACGGACGCCACGCCGAGCGTCCCGCCGGGCACCGGCGGGGGCCAGCCGCCCGGCGTAGGCGGCTGACCCTCGGCGCGGACCAGCGTCTGGCCGTCGACGATCACCACGCGGACGGTAATGCTGCCTCCCCTTCCTCGGCGGCCGGGGCCCCCGGTAGCGGCAGCCGCACCTCGACCCGCCAGCCCCCGGCCAGCTTGGGGCCGGCGGTGAGGCTGCCGTCGTACACTCCGACCCGCTCGCGCATGCCGAGCAGGCCGTGCCCGCCAGATGGCGCCGGTCGGACCAACGGCCGGCCGCGCCCGTCGTCCACCGCCCGGACCACGACGGTGGTCGGGGACCAGTCCAGGCTCAGCTCCACCGACGCGCCCACCCCGGCGTGCTTGAGCACGTTGGTCATCGACTCCTGCACAACCCGGTACACGGTCAACTCCAGGCCTGGCGGCAGGGGCATCGGTTCGCCGGTGGCGCCGTAGCTGACCCGCAGGCCCGCGGCGCGGAAGCGGTCCAGCAGGGCGGGCAGCTCCACCAACGCCGGCCGGCGGTGCGTCGGCTCTGCGGAGAGGCCGCCGTCGGGCGCGGCCGCCGCTCCCGGCGCGGCCACCGGTTCCGGCCGGCTCGGCTCCCGCAGTACGCCCACCAGCCGGCGCATCTCCTCCAGCGCCTGCCGGCCGGTGTCCGCCACCACCTTGGCCGCCTCACGGGCGGTGGCCGGGTCGCGGTCGATGGTGAGCCGAACCCCATCGGCCTGCACGATCATCACCGCCATGCTGTGCGCGACCACGTCGTGCAGCTCGCGGGCGATTCGGGTCCGCTCCTCGGCCACCGCCGCCCGGGCCTCCGCCTCCCGCTCGCGTTCCAGCGTGCTCGCCCGTTCCTCCAGGCTCAGCACGTAGAGCCGGCGGGTCCGCACGTTCAGCCCCATCAGCCACACCGCGCCGGTGACCAGCCCGAAGTAGATGGCGCTGGCCCACCACGCGGCCGGGCCGCGCACCTGCAGTGCGGCCAGCACCACGCCGACCGCGGCCACCAGCCCGACGATCACCCCGTCACGGAGCCGGTCGGCGTACTTGACCACGCTGTAGAGGGCGACCAGCACGGCCACGTCGTGGCCCAGCGGCCCCCAGCCCACGATCACCTGGGACAGCGCGAGGGCACCGACCACCGCCGCCACCGCCGACGGGTGGGTACGCCGGAACAGCAGGGCCACCGCCATCCCGATCCCGACCAGGGTGGCCTTCCAACCACCGGGCTGAGCGACCACCCCGGCGACGGCGAAGAGCGCCACCAGCCCGGAGACGGCCACGTCGAAGGCGACGCTGCGTAGCGGCCGTCCGAAGATGATGCGGTCCACGGTCACCCAGCGTACGGGGAACATCGGTCATCGATACTTAACGCTGCCGCAGCGAGTTGAACGTACGAGGGCAGCTTGGCCCCAGGCAGGTACTCCCCAGAGTCGACTTTCGAGCCGACATCAGCAGCGATATCGGTATAGCACCGAGCACCAGGTCGCCGTTCTGGTCGCCGAGCGGACGGCCCGGGCCGATGATCAGCCGGTGGCAGCGATGAGCGAGCCGCGGTGGCTCGTCCACCTGCCCACCTCGCTGACCCGGTTGGCCGACGCCACCGACCTGGCCGTCGCGGTTCGGGACTCACTGCAGCACGTCGCGGCCATCGACTTTGGCGAGACCATGCTCAGCGAGGAGGACCGTCAGTTCGTGCGTACCCGGGTCTGGTGCGACGCCCGGCTGCCCGACAGCGCCCGCTGCCCGCTACCGGACGACCACGACGGCCCCTGCCGCACACCAGCGGGGGACCCGCCGGCGCCGGGCAGCGGTTGACATCACCAACGACTCAGCTCGAAAGGACGCGCGAGGCATGTCCTGCCCGTGCCGGCAGCAAGGCCGGCGCCGGAGGCCGCAGCGACGGTTGTCCATCGGATCAGGCGGCGGGGAGGCGGGCCAGTTGCGCGTCTATCGCCTCGGGGGTGAGGGCGGGGCGGCCGCCGGCGTGACCCACCGTCGCGCCAGCTGCCGCGACCGCGTACCGGGCGACCTGCTCGTACGGCTCGCCGCGGAGCAGCCCGACGGTGAGCGCCGCGACGAAGGCGTCCCCCGCGCCGGTGGTGTCCACCGTGGGCGTGTCACTGAGCGGCACGAAGACTTCCCCGTCCGGCCAGACGAAGGCGTTCCCCTCCCCCGCCACCTCGACCGCGGCCAGCGACGGCCCCCGGGCGAGCAGCTTCCGGCCGGCCCGCAGCCCCGCCTCGGGATCCGCTGGCGGATCGCCCACGATCAGCCCGGCCTCCCGCGCGTCGGCGCGCAGCACGTCGGCCAGGGCGAGCAGCTCCGTCCCGCCGGCTGGGTCGCCCGGCGCGCCGTCCAGCACCACGAGACGGTCGGCCGTGCGGGCGCACCGGGCCGCCGCGAGCGCCGCCGGCAGCGGCTGCTGGAGCTGCACGAGCACGGCGCGGGCCGCCGTCAACGCCTCCGCCGCACCGGCCACGTCCGCCTCGGTCAGCAGGGTCGCCTCGGGGATGTCCTCCAGGTAGCGCCAGTGGGCCTGGGCGTCCACCACGTCGACGATCAGCGCGCTGGGGGTGTCGGCCCGGCGCAGCACCGGCGCGACATCGATCCCGTCACTGCGGGCCTGGCCCAACAGCCGGTCGCCGACTTCGTCCTCGCCGACCACGCCGAGCAGCCCGGGCCGGACGCCGAGCTGGGCGAGCCCGACGGCCTGGTTGGCCCCCTTGCCCCCGAGCAGCTCCCGCCGGCGGCGCACCGAGGCCGTACGGGACGGGCCGGGCACCTCGTCCACCAGCAGGACGAGGTCCCGACACACCTGCCCCACCACCAGCGCGTCCAGTCCGGCCATGCCCGGCTGATACCCCAGCCACCGCCGGTCACGCCCCCTCGGCAGAGGAGACGGACCACCCATCCCGCTGCCTCGGCAGCAGCCGTTCACACCCCCATCTCGGCCTCGTACGCCCGCCGGAATCGGCGACGGGCGGCGGGCGCGAGGCAGACGTGCCAGGTCTGGCCCTCGTCGACCACGTTGATCTCACCGGCCTCCTGCCGGGCCAGCAGCAGGTCAGCCAGGGTGTCGCGGGTGCCGAAGCGGCGGTACCAGGCCATCTCCACGTCGGCCGCCCAGCCGAGGCAGTGCCCGCTGGGCACCATCGCGGCGTACCCGAGGCGGCGCAGCCGATACTGGTGCTCGGCGCTGCGGGCCAGGCTCGTGACCCAGAGCGACGGGGTGGCCGACGGGGTGACTCGCGCGAACTCCCGACCGATGTCGTTGAGCAGGGCCACCATCTCGCGCCGGGTACGGCGGAACATCAACCCGGCGGTGCGCGGGGTGGCTTGCGGCAGCATCCGCCGCCGCACCGCCCGCCAGCCGCGTACGACGAGGGTCGCGGCCTGCTCCTGGAAGCGGAACGCGAGCAGCCCACGCCGGCGCAGCCAATCCAGGTCGACCAGGTCGATGCTGGTGTCGACCTGCTGGTCGGTGAGGAAGGCCGGGGTGTCCCACCACCACAGCACGTCGATGCGGGAGAGCAGGTAGATCCGAACCAGCGCGGCGAGGTCCTGCGGCGAACTGCGGGCGTTGGGTTGGTAGCGAGCCATCTCCAGCAGCAGGGTCTCCCGGGCACCGACGAGCCCCTGCGGGGTGGCGTCGAGGACCGAGGCGATTGCCGGCTCGCGCAGCCGCTGGTCCAGCAGCACCTGGCGGGCGGTGGCCGACGGGGCGTCCGCCAGGGCGGTGACCTCGATCAGCAGCTCCGCCACCGCCGCGCGGTAGGCGGCCAGGTCCGGTGCCCGGGAGTCCGGGCGGCGGCCGGGGGCCGCGGGGCGCCGGCGACCGAAGGCGATGGACGCGACGGCGGCCCCGGGCTGCTGGCCGGAATTTCGGCTGGGCAGTCGCATGGTCGGGTCCCCTCTCCAGGCAGGACACAGCGTGATTGACGCCGAAACACACCGTATTCACAGGAATGGGCTTTTCCCCGAGCAATTCTCCTATCTCCCCCGAACGGAAACGAGTCCCCTCATCTGGGCCACCCGGTAGCGAACCTCCCGGTCAACTGCTGCACCCACCCGTATGAGGGCACGGCGGGCAGGCCGGTGTCCCGGCCGGCCCGGGCCGCGTCGGCGATGTCCAGCGCCGCGCCGAGGGCGGTCCGGAACAGCAGGGAGCCGGTGCTGACCCGGGCCACCCCGAGCCGGCCCAGCTCGGCCAGGCTTGGTCCGCCCGGGCGGTGCAGCACATTCAGCGGTCGCCCGGCCTCCGCCGCGAGCAGCCCGACGGTGTCGTCGGGCGCCCCGGGAACGAACAGGCCGTCGGCCCCTGCCTCGCCGTACGCCCGAGCCCGGGCCAGGGCCTCGTGCCGCGGCTCGGGCACGCCGAGCCACCAGGCGTCGGTGCGGGCGTTTACGAAGAGCGCCGGCACGGCGTCCTTCACCGCGGCGATCTTGGTGACGGCCAACTCCGGCGGCGCGAGGCTGCCGTCCGCGCGGCCGTCCTCCAGGTTCACCCCCACCACGCCGAGCGTGGCCAACTCCGCGACGTAGTCGGCCACCGCCGCCGGGTCGTCGCTGAAGCCACTTTCGACATCGACGGTGAGCAGCACAGGCAGGTCACGGAGCCGTCGGGCGAGGTCTAGGGTCTCCGCCCGGATGGCCCCGGCGGCGTCCGGCTTCCCGCCGGCCGCGGCGACCCCGAGACTGGTGGTGCCGATCGCCGGATACCCATGGGCGGCGAGGGCGGCGGCGGAGGCGTGGTCCCAAGCGTTGGGCAGCAGGAACGGCCGGCCCGGCCGGTGCAGGGCGCGGAAGGCGGCGGCACGGTCGTGCATCGGACGGTCACCTCGATGGACGCGGAGGGTGGGATTCGACGGGTACCGGATCACGGTCAGGCGCGGGCGGGGCCGGTGCCGCCGGAGGGGGGTGGGACCAGGACGGCGGGGTCCAGCCCGAGCGCGACGGCGAGGGCGGGGCGGCCGGTCGGGGTAAGGCGAATCGCGCGGCCGGTGCCGCGTACCGTCCAACCGAGGTCGAGGAAACGGGCGCAGAGCGCGGCGCCGAGCGCCCCCGCCAGGTGCGGGCGTCGTTCGGTCCAGTCGAGGCAGTCGCGGACCAGGGGCCGCCGGGCGGCACGCAGCGGCTCGACCGGCACGCCAAGCCCGGCCAGCCACGCCGCGCCGGCCGGGGTGAGCGCCAGGCCGCCCATCCGATCCAGCACGCCCCGGGCCAGCAGCGCGTCATGCAGCAGCACGCCGAGCCGGCCCGCCAGGTGGTCGTAGCAGGTCCGGGCGTACGCCAGGGCGGCGCCGGCCGACGCGGCGCGCAGCGTGCGAGGCGAGGCCGGCGCGGCGGCGCATGCCCCGCCAGGTCCTCGATGAGCTGGGCCACCGACGGGTTGGCGAGGCGGACGTACCGGTGCCGGCCCTGCCGCTCCTCGACCAGGAGCCCGCCGCGCACCAGCCGGGTGAGGTGGTCGCTCGCCGTGGAGGGGGCAACCCCGGCGACGCGCGCCAACTCTCCCGCCGTCCAGGCCCGCCCGTCGAGCAGGGCCAGGCAGAAGCTGGCCCGGGTGCGATCGGCGAGCAGCGCGGCGAGCCCGGCCAGTGAGCGGCCGTCGGTGCTGGTCGTGGTCATGTGCCCATGCTGGCACGGGGACAGTTCGGCGCCGGCCGACCGATGCGACAGCCATTTTCATTCCCATCGACGTGGTGCCCGCCAGGTAGTCGATGCCGTTCGCCGCGCCCGTCTCGTTCGCCGGCGCGAGCGTCACCCAGCCGGTGCCGGTCGCCCCGGTCACGACCAGGTCCACCATCGCCGCCTTCGCGCGGGCGGGCACGGCGCCCCCGGTCAGCGTGACCATCCGGGTGCCGCCGCTGGTAATGGTGCCGGTGGGGGTGCAGACGGCCAGCTTGCCGTTCGCGCCCACCTTGACCACGGCCGAGTTGGAGATGACCTCACCAATCGACGCATTCAGGGAGGAGGCGACGGGCCGGGCCGGCTGGTCGGGGAAGACGGTCAGTTAGGTGTTGCCGGTCGGACTGATGGCGGTCACGTCGACCAGGAGGGCGTCGACACCGGTGGTTGGGATGCCGCCGACGCCGAGCGCCTGGACCGAGGCGGTGCTTTTGGCGCCGCGGGTTCCGGTGTAGCCGCCGGTCCGTTGCGGGTGTCGAGCAGGACGACGTTCGTGGGTACGAAGTCACCCTCTACCCGACACATCCGCGTACGCAGGTGAGTGAGCCGACTCTCCACCAAGGCAAGCCCGGCGAGCATGGATGCAAGCGTGAGGGCGACACCCACCCTCCGAGACCATTCACTTATCCGCCAATCTCATCAATTGCAGCTCAGGCAAATTCGCCCGACCCCTAAGCAAAACTGCGACGGAAGAATTCGAACCGGCCTCGATCGTCGTCCACCATTTCGAGAATGTCGATCAAGAAATCTGAATTGTGGCGAGAGAGCTTAGAGTAGAGCACCCAGATACCCGACCGCGCAGACCGGATACATCTATCTACCACTTCCCCGTTTCCAGCAGCAATTTCACTCACGTGAGGCTCACCGAGTAGCACATTATGAAGGGCATTCAAGAATTCCATCTCCACCCAGCGAGGAAGCTGATCCGAGTACGCGGCGAGTATGACACCGACGGCCGGAAGCGCCACCTCGAACACCATGGACTGAACTTCTAGGCGGTATTCCAGCGAGAGACCCGGCTCTTCCGCCTCCCCCGCTTCGAGCAGACCAAGGAAGATCATCCTCAGTTCACTGCCATCGCGACCCGAAGGATGGCGATATCGATTCCAGTCATGCCTATCGATTTCCCTGCGTGCCGCCCAGCCTCGCCTGCTCACATTGCTCACCTTTCGAAGAGGACGCCAGGCACGAAGTTCTCCTCAGGTATTAAGCTCTGGCACGTGAGGCAAATCGGCTTCTCATCCCACACCTTAACGCCAGCCGCGTTTTTCTGATAAGCAGCAGCTCGATTGAAGAGAACATCTGCCACATCCCATCCCGTGCGGGCCAGGATGTTCGTCTCCGCACAGTTACCACCACCAGAACATCCCACGGCAAGCTGCCCGGTCCTGAGGTTGATTGCGCTCGTCCACGTCCGAAGCCTGCCAGTGGTCTGCGGCATGCCGGCCTCATTCCTCAAAGCGTTACCTTCGCTGACCAACTCATCGAGCGTCGCCCCCGGAGGGCCCTCGTGCACCGTCACCGTCGGCTCGAACTTACCAACCGGTCCCCGACTTCCCGAAACGATGCAGCCTGCAACTCCGGCATTGTGGGCCAGAAGCGGAGCAGAACCGGCAACAACGAAGTACGTGTGCAGCCCGTCAACGGTCAAGTTGTAGACGCGCTGCCACTCGGTTCGCTTCAGGGTGCGCGCGACCGAAGCAGGCCGGTGGTCAGCGGTCTCGAAGACATAGCCCGGTTTGAGGTCCTTGGCCTCGACCCACCGGCTCTCGCCGACGATCCAGAAAGGGTGCCCTTCAGTGGCGGTGACCTCGCCCGTTTCGCCATCGGCCTGGATCGTGATTTGGACCAGATTCTTCTGCCCGGTCCCTACTATCACCGCGCTGACCGGTCGCTTCTCTGTACGGCCGGTGGTGGGATCCGCCGCTTGGACCTTCTCGCCGATCTTGATGTCGCTGATGGCCTTGCGAGTGCCATCGGCCATCAGAACAGCGGTGCTGGCACTGAAGCTGTTGCATCCGTTACCCAGCAGCTTGTTGCCGAGGGAACGAACCCCACCCCCGAGGGCACGAGTCTCGGAGGCGATGGCGCGGGCCTCGTTCAGGCCAGCACTCAGCGCCTTGCTTCCTGCTGCACGAAGTCCACCGCTTAGTCCTCGAATGCCCGCCCCGAGCGCCTGTCCGGCGATCGAGCCGAGGGCACCACCGAGGGCGCCGGTGACCGCACCGAACGCCGCCGTGCCGACCAGGTCCCAGCCGCGCTTGCCCTGCATGTAGCCGGTGACCGCCGAGCCGACCGCGCCGGCGAGGGCGCCGCAGGCAACCGCCCCGACGCCGGTCCAGCCGATCGCCGCGCCACAACCCAGGCCGACAATGGCCCCTGCGGCGAAGCCGGCGATCTCGGCGGCGTGGTCCTCGACGAACTGGGTCGCCTTGTCCCACATGGTCGACACACCCTCGGTGATCGACCCGACCGCCTTGGCCGCTTCCTGCCACAGCTTCTGTTGGAACTTCTGCGGGTCTTTGATGGCCTGGGTGGTGGTCGCGACGATGGCGGGCAGCATCTTGAACCCGGTCGACACGACCTTGCCGAGCGCCATGAGCGGCTTGGTCAGCGCCGCTATCACCGGCAGCTTGGTGAACTGGACCGCATGTTTGATGGCCGCCTTGGCCTTGTTCATTACCGCGGTCTTGACCTGCTGTATTCGTGCGGCGGCCGCCTTGGCCTGTTGTTTCGCCCAGTCGGCGGCGCGCGACAGTTGGTTGAGGCCGGACTTGATCGTGTTGCCGGCCCACCGCACTGCGGTCTTCGCCTTGTCGGCCACCCACTTCGCCGCGGAAGAAATCGCGCGGCCCACCGACTTGACGGCGGACACGCCGTAGTTCCACGCCGAGACCGCGAAGCTGCTGGCATAGTTCCAGGCCGTCGAGGCGTAGCTGGTGACCGTGTTCCATGCCGAGGAAGCGGTGCTGGCGACCGCACTGGCGGCCTTCTTGAGCCACCGCGGCCAGTGGCCGTCGGGGTCGTCGAAGTCCAGCGGCGCGCCGGCGGCGTACGTGTACCGGTTGGCCAGGATCGAGTCGCCCCGGGTGTAGTTGACGCTGTCCCGGGAGATGAAGGTGCCGGTCCCCGGCTCGTACCAGCGGGCGCCCATGTCGACCTGGCCGGTGTCCGGGTCGGTCCAGTCACCCTGGTAGCCGAGGCGGCCGGTGTTGCCGACGGTGGCCAGCTTCTTGCCGAACGGGTCGTATGCCGTCGAGTCGTTCAGCGTGGACAGCTGGGTGTCGGCCGGGTCAATGGCCGCGACGACGTCGCCGTGCGCGTCGGTCAGCGACAGCCGCTGGGTCGAGCCGATGCCGGTGGCGAGCAGCTCGTTGGCTGGCCCTCGGGCGTAGTACTCGGCTCCATCGTGGACCACGTCGTCGGTCAGGCCGGCGTAGACGAACGCGTTCCCGGTGCGGGACACCACCCGGTCCAGGCCGTCGTACTGGTAGGTCTGGTCCTTCGCCCCGGTGAGCCGGTCGAAGGCGTCGAAGGAGAACTCTTCGGCCAGACCGGAGCTGGTCCGGCTGCGCAGCGTGCCGCGGGCGGTGTAGGCGTAGGTGTAGTCGCCGTCGGAGAGGAGCCGGTTGCGCTCGTCGTAGGTGGCGGTCTTCGAGCCGGCCTTGATCCGGTTGCCGCTGGCGTCCCACTCGTAGCTGATGGTCCCCGCCGACGACGTCCAGGTGGCGAGGCGTCCGGCCTGGTCGTAGGTGTAGCTGTTGTTGCCGGCACCGGCGGTGCCGGTGGTGTTCTTGCCGGTGACGTGGCCGTTCAGGTCGAAGCCGTAGCTCACCGATGCGACGACCTGGTTGGCCGAGTTGCGCAGCACGTCGCTGTTGACCCGACCGTAGTCGTCGTAACCGAAGGTCCGCACCCGGCCGGCGCCGTAGTCGATGGTCGCCACGTCACCGGCCGCGTTGTAGCCGAACTTCTGTCGCTGGCCGGTGATGCTGTCGGTGACGGTGTCGAGCCGGCCCTTGACGTATCCGAAGCTGGCCGTGCCGGTCAGGTCGGTGCGGCTGGTCATCAGCCCGTCGTCGTCGTAGCCGAAGCTGGCGGAGCCGGACGGGCCTGCGGCGGTGAGCAGTTGACCGCGGTCGTTGTAGGCGTAGGTGTTGCTGCCGCCGCGGGCGCTGACGCTGGTCAGTCGGCCTGCCCGGTCGTAGTCGAGGGTCCGGGTCGCGGTGGCGGTCTCGCCACCGGAGCCGGTCTCCTCGGTCAGGCGACCGGCGGCGTCGAAGGTGCGCGTGCGGCTCACGCCGCCGGGCGCGCTGAGCCGCACGGCGTTGCCGTCGGCGTCGTATCCGATCGTCCAGGTGCGGTCGGTCGGGGCCGGGTGGCTCACCGTCGACGGCTCGATCGCCGACTCGGGCAGGCCCAGCGTGTTGTACGTGTAGATGGTCGAGTTGCGCCGGCCGTCCGTGTAGCGGGTGCGGTTGCCGGCGGCGTCATAGCCGAAGGTGGTGGTGATCGACTCGGTGTCGCTGACTGGCTCGACCTGCTTCACCAGTTGGCTCGCGGCGTCGTACTCGTAGGTGGTGACGGTGTTGTACGGGTCGGTGGAGGAGGTCATGTTGCCGGCGATGTCGTACCCGTAGGTCTGGGTACGCAGCACCGCGCCGTCCGGCTTGAGGTCGGAGTCGCTGGCCCGGTTGCCGAACAGGTCGTAGCTGGCCCGGCTGGTCCGGCCGAGGCCGTCGGAGACCCGGATCTGCCGGCCGACGTGGTCGTAGCCGAAGAGGGTGGCCTCGCCGGTCGGTTTGGTGCTGCGGGTGACGGCGCCGACCGCGTCGAAGGTGTTGACGATGGTGGCCCCGGTGGGTGAGACGATCGACGTCACGTTGCCCGCGTCGTCGTAGGTCATCCGGGTGACCAGGTTGCGGGTGGTCGGCTGACGCTCGACCAGGGTCTGGGTGACCTGCCGGTCCAGGTCGTCGTAGGTCGACTCGGTCCGGACCCCGGTCGGGCCGGTCACCGAGAGGACCTCGCCCGTACGGGTGTAGGTGTAGCTGCTGACCGCCCGGTCGTCGTTCGTCTTCGCCGGCTCGTCGCTGGTGACCATCCGGTTGAGCTGGTCGTAGGTGTAGCGGGTGGTCCCGGCTGGGTCGATCTCCTCGACCACGTTGCCCAGCGGGTCATACGACCGGAGGGTCTCCGGGGTGACCGGCTGGGTCACGCCCGGCGCCTGGTAGGTCGGGGCGATGCTGCGCACCGGCCGGCCCAGCTTGTCGTACTCGGACCGGTTGATCAGGCCGCGCGGGTCCTTCACCGCGACCTGCTCGCCGAAGGTGTTGTAGCCGACGGTGCCGGTCGGGTTGGTCGGGGTGGCCGGGCCGCCGTCGCTTTCCGCGGCGACGGTCGGACCGGTCACGCCGACCTGCCGGCCGAGCTCGTCGTAGCGGTAGGCGGTGGTGAACCCGGCCTTGTCCGCGCCTGCCACGTTGCCACGCGGCTCGGTCACGGTCAGCCGGAGACCGCGCTGGTCGTAGGTGTAGCTGGTGATCTGGGAGGCGGTGTCGGCGACGACCTTCTCGGTGAGCACGTTGCCGGCGTCGTCGTAGGTGTAGTCGACCGTTTCGGAGGTGACGGCCACTGCCCACGGAATGTTGGAGGGGTTGCCGGTACGCACCGAGCGGGTGACGTTGCCGTTGAGGTCGTAGGTCAACGTCGTCATCCGGCGCAGGCCGCCCGGGTCGACCACGGTGCTGGTGACCTTGCCGGCCTTGTCCGGGGTGTAGTCGGTGATCTGCGTGCCGTTGCCCCCGACCTTGCGGGTCACGTTGCCGGCCCCGTCGTAGGTGTTCTCCTCGACCGCGTAGTCACGGGTGGTGCCGTCGGGGTTGTGGAAGCCCTTGAGGGTGATCTTCTGGAGCAGGTCGTCGCGGTAGTACTGGTACTCCAGCCGCCGGCCCATCGCGTCGGTGTCGCTGGCCAGGCGGCCGGCGAAGTCGTACGAGTAGGAGTGCAGCACCAGGTAGTCGCCGGTGCCAGTGCCGGGCGAGCCCGGTGCGTCGCTGCTCCAGTCGCGCAGCCGCACCTCGGCCACCTTGTTCTGGGCGGTGTACGCCCAGTCGTACCGGTTGCCGTTGGCGTCGGTCATGGTGGTCTTGTTGCCGAACCGGTCGTAGCCGTAGGTGGTCTCGTTGCCCTCGGCGTCCACCACCTTGGCCGGGCGGCCCTGGTCGTCGTACTCGGTCGTGGTGACTCGGTCGGCGTCGCCGCCGAGCAGGTCCGAGACGGTGACCTTGGTCGGGTTGCCGTCGGCGTCGTACTCGGTGGTGCTCCGGCTCTGGTGCTGGATGTCGTTGACCGCGTCGGTGGTGACCGGCCCGGTGACGGTGGCGACCCGCGAGTGCTTGTCGTACGTGATGGTGGTGGTGACGCCCGCCGGGTAGCTGTCGGAGATGACCTTCTCGGTAATCCGCCGGCCGAGCGTGTCGTACGTGTACTCGGTGACCAGGCCGGACGGTTCGGTCACCCGGGCCAGGTCACCGTTGCTGTAGTAGGCGTACCGGGTGACCTTGCTCCGACCGTCGGTGCTGGTCGCCAGCAGCCCGCTCGGCGGATTGCCGCCACCGACAGCGGCCTCCGCGCCGATGGTGTAGGTGTGGCTGACCGAGCTGCCGTCCGGGTTGGTCTGGCCGGAGAGCTGGCCGTTGGTCGCGTACGACATGGTGGTGCGGTACTTCGTGTCGGTGGAGTTCTCCGAACGGCCGTCCCGGGTCTCGACCGCCAGGTCCTTGCGCGGGTCGAACGGGTTCGTGATGGTCGTCGAGTAGGTGTAGTAGTTCGTGAAGCACTGGGTGCTGGTACGACAGCTCTTGCGGGTGGCGAGCCGCCCCTCGCTGTCGTAGGTCATCTCGACCGAGTCACCGTTCTCGTTGGTGACCTTGGACTGCATGCCCCGCTCGTTGTACGAGAAGGTCCGGATGGCCATGCCGTCGAGGGTGTGTCGGACGAAGACCGGACCGTCGGAGTCATCCGGGATGATCGTGCAGAACGCCGGGTCGTTCGGGTCCGGCTGCGAGCAGGTCGGCGTCGGGCTGGGGCTGGGCGACGGGCTGGGTGGCGCCGGCTGGTCCTCCTGGCGGGTCTCGAGGCCCAGCGGGGTGCCCGAGCGGAGCATCTGACCGCTGAGGGCGTCGTACTCGTACAGGTAGGGACGGTTGGCGGGGTCGCGCAGTTGCACACCGCGGCGCAGGTCGGCGTCGCCGCCGTAGATGGTCGGCTGGCCGAGCTTCCAGGTGCCGCCGTCGTCGTCGGTGTACTCCTTGACCCGGTCGGTCGAGGTGTCGTACTCGACCTCCGTGGCGATCCGGCCGCTCGGCAGGGTGACCCGGATCAGCTGCTGCGCGGCGGGCTTGGCGTACTGGAAGTGCGCGGCCACGGTGGTCGGGCCGAGCGGCCGGGAGTAGATGGCGACCTCGTCGATGGTGCCGGCGAAGTAGCGCTGTGCGGTACTGCCCCAACCCGGCCAGGACGCGGGCGTGGTGGCCGAGGCGAGGCCGACCTGGTTGAACGTCAGCAGCGAAGCGTCGATGGTCTGCCCGGTCAGGTCACCCACCTTGACGCCGTCCAGGTACATCGTCTGGGTGTTGGCCATCGCGGAGAGCACGACGTGGTGCCACTTGTTGTCGTTGACGGTCGTCGTCGAGGTGATCGGCGCGATGGTGCCGGTGGCGAACTGTCCGCGCAGCTTGCCGTCGGTGCCGGTGTAGAGGATCGGCACGCCGCTGGTCGCCGCCGTGCCGACGGCCTTGTCCTGGTAGCCGAGGAGCGGGCCGCCGGTCTGCGTCAGCCCGATCTTGAACCACAGCTCCACCGAGGCGTCGCGGCTCTTCTTCACCAGGCCCTTGGGCAGTTCAAGGTAGGAGGAGGTGCCGTTGAACGACGCGGCGGTGCCGTCGGTGCCCTCGACCACGCCGGCCTGGCCGAGGGTGACGTTGCGGTAGGTGCCGGCGTCCTTGCCGAGGTTGATGGCGATGTCGCTGGCCGCGGCGGTGCCCTCCGACTCGCCCAGGTGGTAGTACGAGTCCGGCTTCGCGTCGAGGACTGCCGTTCGGTAGTGGGAGCCGGCCGCGTACTCGTAGCTGGTGCATGCCGCGTCGGGGCCGCAGACCTTGGTGAGCAGGTCGCCGGTGTAGGTGTAGTTCCAGGTCAGGGCCGCCCCGTTCACCGCGTCGGTGGTGACGGTGGTGATGTGGTTACCGGTCCAGCCGAAGCGCAGCGCGCGGCCGGCGGTGTTGGTGAGGCTGCTGGAGACCTGGGCCTTGGACAGCTTGCCGGTCATCAGGTCGTAGGTCAGCACGACCGAACGCGACGATACGTCGGTGACCTTCTGCAATTTGCCGGTGAGGGAGAACTGGTAGGTCGTCCCCGAACGGTCGAGCAGCTTCCAGCTCGAGGAGTCGACGGTGAGCTTGGCGACCCGGCCGGTGGGCGCCGCGTACGTGCCGTCGGTGTTCTTGCCGAACCGCACCTCCTGACCGTCGGGATAGCGGATCACCACGTTGCCCGAGCCGTCGTTGTCCGGCGTCAGGACCATGTCGTACCGACTGGACCAGCCGGCGCCGAACACGGCCGACGGTCGCGGGTCGAGGCTGTTGTAGGTGCGGGCCAGGTTGAGCTCCGGCCCGACGGTCGCCACCGTGGCATCGATAGCCGCCGTGGAGAAGTTGCCCGTCTGGGCGTCGAACTCCCGGCCCTGCTCGGCGCCGGGGGCGGTGCCCACCCGGGAAAGCAGGTCCGGCTGCGGCACCGAAGCCATCAGCACGGAGTACGGCGAGATCACCTCGTTGCTGGCGTCCTTGACGTACGCCCGCCACATGTAGTTCTTGCTCCAGGCCAGCCGGCCGCTGGGCACCACCCAGGACTGCTTTGCCTGATAGCCGGAGTTGGTGCAGTTGGTCGCGGTGCCGCTGTCGGTGCGGTCGCAGATCTCGAACTTGAACTGGAGGTTGACGCCGGGTGGTGCGTCGGTGTCCACGGCCCGGGCCCAGAGCAGCGGAGTCAGCGTCGGGGCTCGGTACCCGTTGTCCGGGTAGAGCTCCTGCACCACTGGTGGCACGTCGAAGACCTGGAGCACGATCCGGCCGGGCGGCACCTGCTGGTCGGTGAAGACGATGCCCCCGGTGCGGACCATGGTGAAGTCGATGAAGTACGCGCCGGGCGGCAGCGCCTTGATGGTCGCGTCGAGAGTGACCTTCGCACCCCGAGCCAGGGTGGTCGACAGGCTGGCCGCCCGCTGCTGGGTGACGGCCGCTCCGGTGGCGGAGTTGTAGACCCGGTAGGCGAGGTAGTAGTTGCTCGGCGGCCACGCCTCCGCACCGAGGTTGGTGACCGTCACCTTGACCTTGCCGGCCTGGTTCTGCAGGACCGGCGGCTCGGGGCTCGGCTTGGGGATCGCGTAGGCGGCGTTGTACGGCGTGTGGGTGATATACAGCGCGGGCGGGTTGACGGTCCCGGTGCCGGCAAACTTCTTCCACGCCGTGCTGTCCGTGGTGGACGCCCGCAACGAGAGGCCATAGTTGGCCTGGCTGCCGTTGACCCAGCGTTGCACCAGGTTACGGCCGGCGGCGCCGAGGTCGAACATCTCCCCCGCCGCCGGGCAGGCCGACCGCGACTGGCCCAGGCCGACGTACCCGTGTGCGAAGGATCGGCTGGCCAGCGAGCTGCCGACCGCCGGGCCGGGGTACGAGTAGCCGCTGCCGGCCGACCAGGACTCGGTGACCGGGTGCACGGTGACCGCGCGCGACTTGCATGAGGCAGCGTCAAAGTTGACCGCGGACAGGGCCGCGCCGTAGATGGTGTGGTACTGGAGCCGGCTGACCAGATCGCCGAACTTCAGATAAGCGGCCGCGTTCTGCCCGCCGGAGCGGCCGACCAGCAACTCGCT
Organism: Micromonospora sp. SL1-18; assembly: GCF_047921505.1. Classification (NCBI taxonomy): domain Bacteria; kingdom Bacillati; phylum Actinomycetota; class Actinomycetes; order Micromonosporales; family Micromonosporaceae; genus Micromonospora; species Micromonospora sp. SL1-18. The sequence continues at coordinate 99,932 of NZ_JBLROA010000014.1, forward strand.
CCCACCCGACGTCGAGCTGCTGCCGTGGACGTACATGCTGCTGTCCGACTTGACCGGGTCCACCGCCGGACCGACGGTCGGGTCGACCTCCACCGGGTAGGCCCGGGCCGGGTCGGCGAGCCAGGCGCGGTCGAGGGTCACCTGCAGCGCAGGCTGACCACCCGCCGTGACCAACTGGTACGTCACCCCGGTCGAGGTGGCCGGTCCGGCGGCGCCGGAGCCGGAGTCGATCATGTAGCCCGGCGGGATGACGGCCTGCTGGCGGCCGTCCAGGCCGGTCAGCACGACCTGGCCGTCGACCAGCTTGGCAGTCAGGTCACGCAGCCGCAGCGGGAAGAGGTAGGTCGTCGGTGCCTTCCCCGAGTGCAGGACCAGCGTCTCCTTCACGCCGCCGGCCCGCGGCTCCAGCCGAAGATCGACGTCGGGACGGACTCCGGGATAGGTCACCGTCCGGTCCTCGACCCGCCCCTCGGCATCCTTCGCCTCGGCCAGCCCGAAGGCCAGCTCCGCTCCCCCGTCAAAGGTCAACCGAGCCAGCTCGCCGGCGGCACCACGACCGGCGAGACGCAGGCCCACCGAGTCTGCCGTGGTATGCCAGCCGGGCCGGTCGGTAGCGGGCACGAGGTCGAGGTCGATTGGTGCCCAGCTGCCGTCCGGCTTGCGGTAGTTGATCGGGGCGGCGGAGAACTCGGTGGTCTGCGTCCCGTCCGTGTTGTCGTACACCCGCTGGTTCGCGGTGCGCTCGGTCGCCCGCTCCCGGCTGGAGCGCTTGTCGTAACCGGATTTGCCCACTGCCGGCGGAGCGGCGATGGAGGCCTCGTTCCGCCCCGGCTCGGGCGTCTGGTTGAGCTTGTGCAGCGGAAACCGGCTCCGCATCGACCGGGGCAGTTCCCGGTTGACCTGGCCGGGCTTCACGTGGGACCGGCCGGCGGCCGAACCCCAACTCTGACCGGGTTTAGAGCCGGCGTTGCGGCCGGCCGTGGTCCGGGCATCCCGGGCGGCGCCGCTCGACAGCGCGGTCACCCCGCTGCCGCCCAGGTTGAGCACCAGAACGCCGGCCAGTGCTGCGGCGACGGTCGACCGGGTCGCGACGGAGCGGAAGAGCGCTCCTCGTCGGCGCACCGGCAAGCGCAGCCGGGACAGCCGCGTGCGCAGGTCGGGCAGGTGCGGCGAGCGGAACGACATGGGGAACTCCCGGATCGAGGTCGGGCCGTGTCCCGACGGAACGCGCGATGGTGCGAGGTGGAACTGCCATGGCCACGCCGTTCCGGGGAACCAGCGTGGGGCTGCGACAAATAACAAGGAATGAATGAGGAACAGCAGAGGTGCTCAGGAAAATCAGAGAATAAACAGAGCTAACCACGAGTCGAATCGGGCGAGAGATATTGCACACAAGGGCCCACCGACGCCGGAGAGCGACATAAGTTCGATAGACATACGCTCACAGCTTCACACCCCCGTGTGCTGCTTCTCATCAATGCGTCGCTGTATAGTGACAGCGACGCAACAGCCTGTCAAGGCGGAACTCACACTCCGCTGGTCATCACCGGAACGACCTGCAGGGATTACTTCGGGCAAGATCGGTGTCCATTTTGTTAATCTTTACCGCCTTCGTCGGGTTTGAAAGGCGGAGCCGGATGGTCCACAAGGACGGGTGGCGAGGACCGTTCGTATCGGGCATCATGACGCTCGGTCGGCATCGGACCGACCGCAACATGGGTTGCGCAGCGAGAGTTAGCAGTTCCTTCCGCATTGCGGGAATGAGTTCTGCTCACCCTGGGCAGTCCAGAGATTGGGGAGGGTGAAAGCATGCCAGGTAATGCCGGAAAATTGTCCAGAAATGGCGTCCAGCGACGCGCGGTGCTGGGCGTCGGAGCAGTCCTGACAATCGTCGCCAGCGGGCTCGCCCTCCCTTTCTCTGAAACGCCGGCACAAGCTGCGGACTCATTCAGCTGCACCGGTCCGGCCAGTTTCTTCAACAACACGACCACCGGCCAGCTGGCCCGCCGCAACCTGAACAACCCGCTGACCACCTCGTATTCATGGGGCAGCGCGACGGACATCGGCAAGAGCGGCTGGACGTTCGGTCGTCTGCTCGGCGGTCCGGACGGGCGCGTTTACGGGATCAACTCCACGGGCATGAACCGCTACCGCTGGACCGGAACCGCCTGGGAGCTGGTCGACGGCAAGTCGAACTGGCTGATCAGCAGCAGTTTCACCACCTACGCGACCAGCGCCTACCGCGACAAGATCACCGTCGACGAGGACGGCGACTTCTACCTGATCGACGGCAAGGGCGTACTGCGCTGGTACCGGTTCGACGAAGCCACCCGCAAATGGGTCATCTACGCGAAGACTCTCGACACCGGATGGGACAAATACAACCTGGTCGTCGCCACCAGCCCGGGCGTCCTCTACGCCCGGCTCGCCGCCGACGGCACGCTGCACCGCTACCGATTCGACAAGGCGACGGAACGGTGGCTGATCCGCGACAAACTAGTGGGCGGCAGCTCCTGGGCCGGCTTCACCAAGGGCCTCTTCAGCGCCGGCGGAGATTCGTTGTTCGGCATCCAGACCAACGGCGACCTCTACCAGTACCGCTACCGCGAGGACAACAACACCTGGCCGGTGGCGACCCAAAAGATCGGCACCGGTTGGACCTTCCCGAACGCCTTCGCCACGACGAACACCTGCCACCAGGGCGGGCTGACCAGCCCGGTCAAGCCGTCCACCCCGACCCAGCAGAACAGCCCGTTGTCGGTGATGCAGGCTCCGCCGGCGCCCGGGGCCACGCTGGGCACGGTGGAGTACTCGTACGTCGACAACATCGGCCGGGTGGTGCACGGGCGGCAGACCGACCCGGACAACTTCAGTTCGGTCCAGTGGAACCCGGTGGAGAACATCGAGGCGTACACCGGGAAGCCGGCCCTGGTCGCGGACAGCCAGCAGCGGGTCAACCTCTTCGCGCACCAGATCTCCAGCGACGTCCGCTCGCTGACCCAGTCCGCCCCCGGCTCGACCACCTGGAACGCGTGGACGGGCCTTGCCGGCGGGATGCAGTCCGAGCCCGCCGCCGCGCAACTCTCCGACGGCCGCCTGGCGGTGTTCGCGCTCGACAGCGACGGCGCGCTCTGGGTCCGCCCGCAGGACGGCAACGCGGGTGACCTGCTGCCCTGGACGAAGCTCGGCGGCTCCGGCCTGACCGGCAACCCGGTCGTGCAGGCCGGCACGAACGGCTCAGCAACGATCTTCGCGATCGACAGCAGCGGCGCAGTGCTGACCGCCACCTACCAGAACCGGGCCCTGACCACCGGCTTCACCGCCCTCAACGGCACCGGCTTCACTGGCACCCCGGCCGTGGTGGTGATGCCCGGCCACCGGGCGATGGTCTTCGCCCGACACACCGACGGCACCATCAAGAAGCTGTACCAGAACAGCGATGGCACCTGGCCCGGCACCTGGAGCACCGTCGGCACCGGAGCCATCACCCCGGCCGGCACCCCGAGCGTCATCCTCGACCCGAACCTCGGCCGGATCCTGGTCGTGACCCGCACCGCCGACAATGCCATCTACCACTCCTGGGAGACCGGGCAGGGCACCGGGGTCTGGGGCGACTGGAACATCGTCGGCGCAGCCGGCACTTTCCCGGTCGACCCAACGGCCTTCACCTTCCAGAACAGCAACGGCACCCAGGTGGCCTTTGTCAGCCGCACCATCAACGGCACCGTCACGCCCTTCACCACACAGGGCATCAACGGCCTGGCCCGCGGCATTACCGCGCCGAACTTCACCCAGGTGAAGATCCCGCAGCCGCGTCCGCACCGCTGACCCGCGGCGGCCGGCGGACCCACCCTGAGTCCGCCGACCGCCCGTCCCACACCTGACGCCCGGCCGCCGTCACGCCCGGCACAACGTTGAGACCGACAAGGAGACCCGTCCATGTCCCGCACTTCCTCGCGACAACCCTCCACTCTCCAACTGACCCGGCGCGCTGCGCTGGCCGTAGGCGCCGCGCTCGCGCTAACCGCCGGCAGCCTCGTCGCACCCGCCACCGTCGCTCCCGCCTACGCCGCCGACACGTTCGCCTGCACCGGCGCGGCCGGCGTTTTCAACTCAACCACGACGGGCACGCTCACCTGGCGCACCATGTCCTCCCCCGGCACCACCGCCACGTCGTGGAGCGCCGCCAAAACGATCGGATCCTCCGGCTGGCAGAACTTCGGTCGCATTCTGGGCGGCCCGGACGGCCGGGTCTACGGCATCAACGCCAACGGTATGAGCCGCTACCGGTGGACCGGCAGCGCCTGGGAGACGATCGACGGCAAGCAGGCGTTGCTCATCAGCTCCGGCTTCGTCTCGTACGCGAGCAGCAAGTGGCGCAACATGATCACCGTTGATGAGATCGGCGACTTCTATCTCGTAGACAACACGGGCCGACTCAAGTGGTACCGGTACGACGAGGCCAGCCGGAACTGGACGATCTCTAGCCGCAACATCGACACCGGCTGGGACAAGTACGACCTGATCGTCGCCGCCGGGCCGGGCGTCCTCTACGGGCGGACCCCCGACGGCAAACTCTACCGCTACCGCTTCGACTCGTTCAGCCAGCGCTGGCTCAGTCGCGAGCAGCCCGCGGGGTCGGGATGGGGCATGTTCACCAAGGGGATGTTCTCCGTCGGTGGTGACACGCTGTACGGCATCAAGACGGATGGCTCCCTTGTGCAATACCGCTACAGGGAGGACAACAAGACCTGGGCAGTGGCGCAGAACCAGATAGGCACCGGCTGGGCGGGTTTCCCCAACGTCTTCGCCACGACCAACACCTGCCGGCTGACCGCGACCGTCAGCCCGCCACGGCCGTCCACCCCGACCGTGCCGAACACTCCGCTGTCGGTGATGCAGGCTCCGCCGGCCGCCGGGGCCTTCCTCGGCAGCGTGGAGTACGTGTACACGGACAACATCGGCACGGTGCGACACGGCCGACAGACCAACCCGGACGACTTCAGCTCCGTTCAATGGAACGCGGTGTCCGGGCTCGACGCGTACACCGGCAAGCCAGCGCTGATCGCCGACGTCCAGAGCCGGGTCAACATCCTCGCCCATCAGACGAGCAGCGACGTCCGCTCGCTGACCCAGTCCGCCGCAGGCTCGGTCTCCTGGAACGCCTGGCAAGACCTGGCCGGACGGATGAAGTCAGAGCCGTCCGCAGTCCGGCTCTCCGATGACAGTCTGGCCGCGTTCGCCCTGGACTCCGACGGCGTCCTGTGGGCCCGCCCGCAGGACGGCAACGCGGGTGTTCTGCTGCCCTGGACGAAGCTGGGTGGCAGCGGCCTCGCCGGGACGCCGGTGGTGAACGCGGGGTTGGACGGCTCCGCGACGATCTTCGCGATCGACAATACCGGCGCCGTCGTTACCGGCACCTACCAGAACCGCACCCTCACCACGCCGCTCAGCAGCATCGGCGGCACCGGCTTCACCGGCACTCCGAGTGTGGTGGTGATGCCCGGCCGCCGCGCCATGGTCTTCGCCAGGCACACCGACGGCACCATCCAGAAGCAGTACCAGAACACCGACGGCACCTGGCCCGGCACCTGGAGCACCGTCGGCACCGGCGCGATCACCCCGACCGGCTCACCCACGGCCATCCTCGACCCGAACCTCGGCCGGATCGTGGTGGTGACCCGCACCACCGACAACAGCCTCTACCACACGTGGGAGACTGGGCAGGGCACCGAAACCTGGGGCGACTGGACCCTCGACGGCGCCACCGGCCTCTACGCCGTGGACCCGACGCTCTTCAGCTACCAGAACAGCAACGGCATCCGCCTAGCCTTCGTCAGCCGGACCACCAACGGCACCGTCGTACCCTTCCTCGCCGAAACGAACACTCTGGCCCGCAGCACGGACGGACCGACCTTCACCGCCGTGAAGATCCCACAACCGAAGAAGTAAAGGCAGCGGCGGCGGCCGTCGGGCGATGCCCCTGACGGCCGCCGCGGGCATCGCAGCCGGCGCTACCCGGACTACGACAGCGACATGACGGCTCGGCTGTCGCTGTCACAGCTGCGCGCCGCGACGAACTCCCCGGCGGGGCGGTCGAGCCCGGCCACCGCCCGGGCTCGACGTCGGTCAGCACCTCCGAACCGCAGCGCCAGGCTCAGGTGCGGAATCCAGCGCCCGGGCAGGTGCCACGGGCGCGGGCCGGGTGCCTCGGCGAGCACGTCCCAGACCGCGCCGTGCAGGGCGGTCAGCTGCGGCGCCGGCCGAACCAGCCACACCAGCGGGGCGCTCCCGTCCAGCACCGCCACCCGGTCGAGGCGGGCGGGCAGGGGCAGCGCCGCGTCGCAGAGATCGGCGAGGCGCTGCTCGGCGCCGGGTGGGAACTCGTCGACCGAGGCGAGGGTCAGGTGCGGGCGGTTGGTCGGGTGCGCGTTGCGCGCCAGGCTGGGCAGCCCGGCCTCGGCCAGCCGGCGCCAGGCCGCCCGTACCGCCGCCTCCAACTCGGGCGAGCAGAGCAGTTCGACCGTACGCACGCCGCCAGGCTAGCCGTCGGCGGTGTGCCGCGACGTCCCGTAAGGGATGCTCACGGGATGAGTGTGCTGACCGAGACCGACGAACGTCATCTACGTCGGGCCATCGCACTGGCCGCCGCCGCCCGGGACGCGGGGGACGGCCCGTTCGGCTCGTTGCTGGTAGACGCCGAGGGGCGGGTACTGGCCGAGGAGGTCAACACCGAGCGCACCGACGACGACATCACCGCGCATCCGGAGCTGAAGCTGGCCCGCTGGGCGGCCCGGCACCTGCCCGCTGAGGCGGCCGCCGTCGCCACCATGTACACGAGCTGCCAGCCGTGCGGCATGTGCGCGACGGCGATCGAGCGCTCCGGCCTGGGCCGGGTGGTGTACGCGCTCAGCTCCGAGCAACTGGCGACCCTGCGGCCGGCGCCGGCACCCACCCCGGTGGCGTACGCCGGTCCGGCGCTGCTCGCCGAGGCCCGGGTGCCGGTCGAGGCGAGCTGACCGGGCCCTGGGACGTGGCCGGGCCGACGGTTGTGCCGGTCGCTGCGACGGCCCGCGGGCGGTGATGAAAGGCTTGGCGCATGAGTTCCGCACCAACGCCGACCGACACCACCACCTCCGACGACGCCGACGCGGCGATCACCTTCGCGGACCTCGGGCTGCGCGCCGAACTGTTGGGCGCCCTGACCGCGCTCGGCTACGAGGAGCCCACCCCGATTCAGCGGGAGGCGATCCCGCCGCTGCTCGCCGGTCGGGACCTGCTGGGGCAGGCGGCGACGGGCACGGGCAAGACCGCCGCCTTCGCCCTTCCGCTGTTGCAGCGGATGCCCGACGACCGGGCGGGTGGGGATCCGGTGTCGCTGGTGCTGGTGCCCACCCGGGAGCTGGCGGTGCAGGTCTCCGAGGCGTTCCACCGGTACGGCAAGGAGCTCGGCACCCGGGTTCTGCCGATCTACGGCGGCCAGCCGATCGGCCGCCAGCTGCGCGCCCTCGACCTGGGCGTGGACGTGGTGGTGGCGACGCCGGGCCGGGCGCTGGACCACATCGCCCGGGGCACCCTGCGGCTGGGTTCGCTGGCCACGGTGGTGCTGGACGAGGCCGACGAGATGCTCGACATGGGCTTTGCCGAGGACATCGAAGCGATTCTCGAGCACGCCCCGGCCGACCGGCAGACGGTGCTCTTCTCAGCGACCATGCCGGCGCGGATCGACGGGCTGGCCCGCCAGCACCTGAGCGACCCGGTCCGCATCCAGATCGAACGCGAGCGGCCGGTGGCCGGCGAGGCGCCCCGGGTGCGGCAGAGCGCGTACATCGTGGCGCGGGCGCACAAGCCGGCCGCGCTGGGCCGGGTGCTGGACGTGGAGTCGCCGGCCGCGGCGATCGTGTTCTGCCGCAGCCGGGAGGAGGTGGACCGGCTCACCGAAACGATGAACGGCCGGGGTTACCGGGCCGAGGCGCTGCACGGCGGGATGAGCCAGGAGCAGCGGGACCGGGTGATGGGCCGGCTGCGGGCGGGTACCGCCGACCTGCTGGTGGCCACCGACGTGGCGGCCCGCGGCCTGGACGTCGAGCAGCTCACCCACGTGGTCAACTACGACGTCCCCTCGGCGCCCGAGTCGTACGTGCACCGGATCGGCCGGGTGGGCCGGGCCGGCCGGGAGGGGGTGGCGATCACCCTGGCCGAGCCGCGCGAGCACCGGATGCTCAAGACCATCGAGCGGGTCACCGGCCAGCGGATCGCCGTCGACAAGATCCCCACGGTGGCGGACCTGCGGACCCGGCGGCTGGAGCTGACTCAGGCGGCGCTGCGGGAGTCGCTGCTGGAGGACGACCTGGAGCCGTTCCGGGCGATCGTGGAGTCGCTGACCGACGAGTTCGACCTGATGGAGGTCGCGCTCTCCGCGGTGCGGCTGGCCCACGAGGCCACCCTGCCCGGGACCACGGACGAGGAGGAGGAGATCCCGCAGGTCGCGGTCCGACCGGGCCGAGAAGGCCGACCGGGGTACGAGGGCCGGGAGCGGCGCGGCGGGCGGCCACGTGCGGGCGGTACGACGCAGGTCTTCATCGGGCTCGGCCGGCGCGCCGGGGTCCGGCCGCAGGACCTGGTCGGGGCGATCACCGGGGAGACCCGGGTGAGCGGACGGGACATCGGCTCGATCGAGATCGCCGACCGGTTCTCCCTGGTGGAGGTTCCGTACGCGCTCGCCGACGAGGTGATCCAGGGGCTGCGCGGTAGCACCATCAAGGGCCGCAAGGCGACCGTACGCCGAGACCGCGACGACCGCCGCTAGCGATGTTAAGAAGGGGCCCCTGCTCTACCGAATGCGTTAACAAGGGGCCCCTCCTTACCCCCTCAGGCCGCGGCGAGGGGCTGGCCGCCCAGGGTCTCCGCGTCGACGTCGGCCGGACGCAGCGCCAGGGCGAGCACGTCGGCGACGTCGGCGAGGGTGTGGATGGTCAGGGCCTCGCGTACCTCGGTGGGCAGGTCGTCCAGGTCCGGCTCGTTGCGCTTCGGGATGATCACCTCGGTCAGGCCGGCCCGGTGAGCGGCGAGCAGCTTCTGCTTCACGCCGCCGATGGGCAGCACCCGGCCGGAGAGTGTCACCTCACCGGTCATCCCGAACTCGGGGCGAACCGGCCGGCCCGTGACCAGGGAGGCCAGCGCCGTCACCATGGCGATGCCGGCACTCGGGCCGTCCTTGGGCACCGCGCCCGCCGGGACGTGCAGGTGGATCCGCCGCCCGGCGAGGGCGTTGGGGTCCAGCCCGAACCGCCGCCCGTTCGACCGCAGGTACGACCACGCGATGTGCGCGGACTCCTTCATCACGTCGCCGAGTTGGCCGGTCAGGGTCAGCCCCGACTCGCCCTCCAGGCTGGTCGCCTCGATGAAGAGCACGTCGCCGCCGGCGCCGGTGACCGCCAGGCCGGTGGCCACGCCGGGCACCGCCGTCCGTTCCGCCGACTCAGGGGTGAACTTCGGCCGGCCCAGGTAACGGGCCAGGTTGTCGGTGTCCACCCGAACCGGCACCGGGTCGGCAGCCAGCGCGACGGCCACCTTGCGCAGGATCTTCGCCAGGGCGCGTTCGAGCTGCCGGACGCCGGCCTCCCGGGTGTACTCCCCCGCGATCCGGGCCAGTGCCTCGTCGGCCATGGTCACCTCGGCGGCGGTCAGCCCGGCCCGCTCCCGCTGCCGGGGCAGCAGGTGGTCCCGGGCGATGGCCACCTTCTCGTCCTCGGTGTAGCCGTCCAGGGTGACCAGCTCCGTCCGGTCCAGCAGCGGGCCGGGGATGGCCTCCACCACGTTGGCGGTGGCCAGGAAGAGCACGTCGGACAGGTCGAGGTCGACCTCGAGGTAATGGTCGCGGAAGGTGTGGTTCTGCGCCGGGTCGAGCACCTCCAGCAGGGCCGCCGCCGGGTCGCCGGAGTAGCCGACGGCCAGCTTGTCGACCTCGTCGAGGAGCACCACGGGGTTCATCGAGCCGGCCTCGCGCAGGGCGCGGACGATCCGGCCGGGCAGCGCGCCGACGTACGTACGCCGGTGGCCACGGATCTCCGCCTCGTCGCGGACCCCGCCGAGGGAGACCCGGACGAAGTTGCGGCCGAGCGCCCGGGCGACGGACTCGCCGAGGCTGGTCTTGCCGACGCCGGGCGGACCGGCGAGGGCGAGCACCGCGCCGGAGCCGCGGCCGCCGACCACGCCGAGGTTGCGCTCCGCGCGCCGGTTGCGCACCGCGAGGTACTCCAGGATGCGGTCCTTCACGTCGGCCAGGCCGGCGTGGTCGGCGTCGAGCACCGCACGGGCCGCGGCCAGGTCGGTGTTGTCCTCGGTACGCGTGTGCCACGGCATCTCGAGGACGGTGTCGAGCCAGGTACGGATCCAGCCCGCCTCCGGCGAGGCGTCGCTGGCCCGCTCCAGCTTGCCGACCTCCCGCAGGGCCGCCTCGCGGACCTTCTCGGGCAGGTCGGCGGACTCGACGCGGGAGCGGTAGTCGGCGGAGCCGTCCGGCTCGTCCTCGCCGAGTTCCTTGCGGATGGCGGCGAGCTGCTGGCGGAGCAGGAACTCCCGCTGGGACTTCTCCAGCCCCTCCCGCACGTCACTGTTGATCCGCTCGGTGACCTCCTGCTCGGCGAGGTGGTCCCGCACCCAGCCGACCAGCAGCTCCAGCCGGGCGGTGACGTCCGGCGCGGCGAGCAGCTCGGTCTTCTGGGCCAGGCTGAGCCAGGGCGCGTAGCCGGCCGCGTCGGCCAGCTCGGAAAGGTCGGTCATCCGCTCCATGGCGTCGATGACCTGCCAGGCGCCGCGCTGCTGGAGGACCGAGGTCATCAGCGCGCGGTACTCGCGGGCGAGTTCCCGGGCCCGGCCGGCCGGGGCGGGTTCGTCGAGTTCGGTCGCCTCGACCCAGAGGGCGGCGCCCGGTCCGGGCACGCCGGAGCCGATCCGGGCCCGGGCTAGGCCGCGGACGACGGCGGCGGGCTCGCCGCTGGGCAGCCGGCCCACCTTCTCGATCGTGGTGATCACACCGACGGAGCCGTAGTCGCCGTCGATGCGGGGCACGGCTAGAAGCTTATTGTCGCCGCTGGCGCGGGCCGCGTCGACCGCGGCCTGGGTGGTCGGATCCAGGGTCACCGGAATGACCATTCCGGGCAGCAGGACGGCGTCGGTCAGCGGAAGTACCGGGAGAGTTGCCATCGAACACCTGCCATCATGTCGGGTTGAGCCTGACAGACTCAAGTTACAAGGCGTTCCCCCTGTTCCGGTTTGTGACCCCCGCCACTCACCCCGATGCCTCCACTACGGCGCGCAGCGGGTTGGCCCGCCATTCCGGGCCGGATTAGCCGACCCATCGAATGGCGAACGGCGGGTATTGTTGCGAATTTGCCGCACCATAGGTCAAACTCTTAGCCACACCCCGCCCGACACAGGGAGCAATGGCGATGGCAAGGAAAGTAATCACCGTTCTGACCGACGACATCGACGGCGGAAAGGCGGATCGGACGGTCGAGTTCGGCCTGGACGGCGTGGCGTACACGATCGACGTCTCCGACGAGAACGCCGGCCTCCTGCGCAAGGCCCTGGATCCGTACATCAGCGCTGGCAGGCGGATCGGTCGTGGACTGGTGGAGAGTGGACGCGCGACGCGTCGACCGATCCGCCCGGCCGCCTCCGGAATGGACCGCGAGCAGAACCGCGCGATCCGGGAATGGGCCGCGAAGAACGGCTACGAGATTTCCGAGCGGGGCCGCATCCCGGTCTCCGTGGTTGAGGCGTACAAGAACCGCTGAGCCCTCCCGGTTCACCGTCGGGCACACCGGGGTCACGCTGAGAAATCAACGTGGCCCCGGTTGGCTTTTCGCCGTTGACAATTTTCACCGTGGCGGAGACCACTGGCATCCGGCACCACCACTGCCCGTGACCGGCACCACCATGATCGCCCGATGAACCAACCCCCGGCCCGGCCCGCACCGCCCGGGGTACGGCTCGACGGCCGCGCCGATCAGTCGGCGCAGAGGTGGTCGAAGGCGAAGCCGCCGTCGAACTCGTCGCGCCGGGCGGCCAGCCGCCGGACCCGATCGCGCAGCTCGTCCCGGTCGACCAGCGACGGCTCGACGGCGTCGAGGTCGCGCAGCCGCTCCCCCACCGCCACGGCGGCCAGGTCCTCGGCGAGTTGGCCCGGATCCACTCCGCAGGAGAACCGCTGCACGAAGAGGTCGACCCGTTCGACCAGGCACCGGCCGGGCCGCACCTCGAGCCAGCTCCACCCCTCGGCCGGGCCGCCCGTCCACTGCACGTGCAGGCCACGGACGATCGGGTCGACGAGCCGGCGCTCGACGTACGCCTCGACGGCGGCGACCCGGGTCAGCGCCCCGAGGTCGTTCACCGGTCCGCTGCGGCCGTCGGGCAGCCGGCCGACGATCTCCCGGAACCCGACGGCGTGCCCGGTCTCCGATCCCGAGCCGGCGGCGGCGTAGCTCCGCGCGTCGATGACGTATTCGACGAGACACCGGGCGTGTTCGGCGCCGCGCAGCGCCGCCGACTCGACCCGCAGCAGCGGGAGGCCGACGGCGGCGCAGACCACACTGGTCATCCGCTCGGTGCGGCGGCCGGCGGAACCGGCGGACGCCGGCGGGGCGAGCTGCACGGCGAAGACCGGACGGCCGCTGCCGGCCACGCAGACCACCTGGTCAAAGGTCTCCCGGAGGGCGCTGCTCCACTGGTGCCCCGTGATGCCCGGCGGTCGCCCCTGCACCAGCTCACCCAGCCGGCGCGACGCGTACCCCACGTGGCCGGCCCGGGTGAGCGACGGGGCGGCCCCGCCCGTGATCGGACGCAGCCAGGAAGCCGCCACGCTGCCGCTGCTCGTCATCTTCGCCAGATCCATCCGTCGCTCGATCGACGCCCGAGTCTAGGCCGTCGATCATGCACGTCGCCTTCCCGGGTGCGGCGGAATCGACAGGTCTGAGGCACCGGCGCCCCAGAAACGGTCGGGCTGGCCGGGCCGTACCCGTATGTGGTCTTGTCGGCGCAATCCGGGCGGGCACCGTGGCGCCGACGGCGGTCCCCGCCCTCAAATGACTGCGCGGCACGAAAACGGGTACGCGCCGCCGGTCCGGTCGGTCATCGCTGAGCGGAGGTGGGCATGACGCGGCAGCAGTTCGGGTTCCTCGCCGGGTTCCTCCTGGTGGCGGTCTGGTTGCTCGGGGGTGCCGGCGCCGCCGCGGCCGCCACCCTGGCCGGGCTGGCCGGCTGGCTGCTGGTCCGGGCCCTCGACGGTGACGTCACCGTGCCCGGGTTCGCCGACCGCGTCGGCCGGCGATGACCGGCGCCCTGCCCCGACACGGCGCGTCCGCACCCGCGTACGCCGGCGCCCCCATCCAGCCGTGGACCGAGGAGCGGATCGCCCGGCTGGTCGAGGACGCGACGGACGGCGTGCCGGGGGCCACCGGCGCCGCCGCGCTCGTCCGGGTGCACCGGGGCGTCGCCCGCGTCGACCTGGACCTGGTCGTCGACCACGGCGCCCACCTTCCGACGGTCGCCGAGGCGGTACGCCGGCGGCTCGCCGCCCGGGTCGCGGCGGAAACCGGTCTCACCGTCGAGGCGGTCACCGTCACGGTGGTGGACCTGCGCCTGTCGGCCCCCGCACGACCCGAGCCAGGAGTCGACGCGGAGCGCCCGGGAGGTGCCGTGAGCGGCGGTCCGGTGGCCGGAGGTTGACGTGCGTACGGTCAACCGGATCGCCACCCTGCTGCTCGCCGTCGCCCTGCTGGCCGGCGGGGCGCTCGTCGCGGTCGGGGCGCTGCTCGCCGCGTCCGGCCACCCCGGTCCGCTGGTCCGCCGCTGGTACGCCACGCTGGCCACCGCCCGCTGGCAGGACGCCCCGGTCCGGGCGATCGCCGCGGGTGTCGCCCTGTTCGGCCTGGTCGTGCTCGTCGCGGAGCTGCGCCGGTGGCGGCCGGTCCGGATGCGCCTCGCCGAGGACGACGGCTGGCACCTGCACCGCCGCTCGGTCGAACGGCGGCTTGCCCGGGCGGCCCGCACCGTGCCGAGCGTGCGCCGGGCCCGGGTGCGCGTCGGCCGCAGCGGGGACACCTGGCGGCCCCGGGTGACCGCCAGCGGCGACCCGGACGCCCGCGCCGACGTCGAGTTCGCGCTGCGCCGAGAACTCGACCGGCTGGCCGCCCCGCGCTGCGGCCCGATCGAGGTCCGGCTCCTCCCCGCCCGGCGGACGACGTGAGCAACGCCGCCCACCGGCTGCTCTGGACGGTGCTCGCCCTGCTGCTCGTGGCGGCGGGCGGGGTCGCGTCCGCGGTCGGGCTGGGCTGGCTGCCCGGCGGCGGCGCCCCGCTGCTCGGGGCCGGGCCGGTCACGTGGTTGCGGGCCGGTACGCCGTGGAGTGCCCTCGCGGTGGCGGTCGGCGGGGTGCTGCTGGCCCTGCTCGGGCAACGCCTGCTCACCGCCGGGCTGCGGGCGCCGGGCCGGCTGGCGGGCATCCTGACCCATGCGGGGAACGGTGGTGGGCGTACCCGGGTGGCGTGCGAGGTGCTGACCGGCGCGCTGGAACGCGACCTGCTCCGGGCCTCGGGCGTGCACCGGGCCCGGGTGCTGCTCACCGGCCCGGTCGCCCGGCCGGACGTCTGGGTCGAGGTACGGCTGGACCCCTCCGACGGTCTCGGGGCGACCCGCGCCCAGGTGGACGCCGCGGTCCGGCGGTTCGCGGCGACCCTCGGCTGCCGACCGGCACACCTGGACGTGACGGCGGTGGTGGACGAGCCCTCGCGCTGACCGGCCCACTCGACGCCGGACGCCCCCGGTACGCGAGGATGCTCCGGAGCGAGGAAGGGAGCGTCCCGTGCGGGTGGTGTCGCTGGTGCCGTCGTTGACCGAGGCGGTGGCGTTGACCCGGCCCGAGGTGCTGGTCGGCGCCACCGACTGGTGCACTCACCCGGCCAGGCTGGACGTCGCCCGGGTCGGCGGGAGCAAGTACCCGGACCTGGACCGGGTGCTCGCGCTCCGGCCCGACCTGGTCCTGCTCAACGAGGAGGAGAATCGGCTCGCCGACGCGGACGCCCTGCGCGCGGCCGGCGTACCGGTGTGGATCACCTTTCCCCGCACCGTGCCCGAGGCGCTGACCCAGCTCGGCGAACTGCTCGCCGCGATCGGGGTGTCCGGCGAGCCGGACTGGCTGCGTGCCGCCCGGCGGGCCTGGGCCGCGCCGCCCGTCCCGGCGATGTCACGCAACGCGGTCGTGCCGGTGTGGCGGCGGCCGTGGATCGTGCTCGGCCGGGACACCTTCGCCGGTGACGTGCTGCGCCGGCTCGGCGTCGTCAACCAGTGGGCCGACCACGAGGACCGCTACCCCCGCCCCGGTCTGGACGAGCTGCGCGCCCGGGCACCCCAACTGGTGGTGCTGCCGGACGAGCCGTACCGGTTCACCGCCGAGGACGGGCCGGAGGCGTTCCCCGAGGTACCGGCCGCGCTCGTCTCGGGCCGGCACCTGACCTGGTACGGCCCGTCGCTCGCCGACGCGGCCACGCTGCTCGCCGCCCAGCTCGCCCACCCCGTCTGAGTCGCCCCGTCCACCGGTCCCCGCCGTCATTGCGGGGACCGACGCGTATCGGCCGATCACGATCCGGCACGATCGACGGTGACCACATTCGAACCACCGAGGAGACCTTTCATGGAGAAGCCCGAGGTTGGCCCGATCGAGGGTGCGCCGCCCGCCGATCTCGTCATCGAGGACATCACGGTCGGCGAGGGCCCGGAGGCCCGCCCCGGCCAGCTCGCCAACGTGCACTACGTCGGCGTGGCCCACTCGACCGGCCGCGAGTTCGACGCGTCGTGGAACCGGGGTGAGGCGTTCGAGTTCCCGCTCGGCGGCGGGCGGGTCATCGCCGGCTGGGACCAGGGCGTGGTCGGCATGAAGGTGGGCGGCCGGCGCAAGCTGACCATCCCGCCGCACCTCGGCTACGGCGCCCGGGGCGCCGGTGGCGCCATCAAGCCGAACGAGACGCTGATCTTCGTGGTGGACCTGCTCGGCGTCCGCTGACAGCGCGGATCGACACTGCGCCGGGAACGCCGGCACGCGTGCCGGCGGCCCGGTGCCGCCCAGGGTGGTCGGCGGTCAGGCCGGGACCAGCTCCGCCGCCGGGGCCGACTCCACGACCGGCATCACCCGGTGCAACCCGGTGGCGCGCAGCACCCGGCGGACCACCGGGTCGGGGTCGACCAGCAGCAGCTCGCCGCCCCGGGCCCGGACCCGCAGGCGCGCGGCGACCAGCGCCCGCACCCCGGCCGCCGACAGCACCCGCACCCCGGACAGGTCCAGCCGCAGCACGGGCCGGGCGGGCGCGGCCCAGAGCGCGGCCCGGAACGCCCCGACCGTCGCGATGTCGACCTCACCGACTGCCCGGACGTCCACCACGTCGTCGGCCACGCTGATCTCCACGTGGAACCGGTCGCTGCGCTGCCCCATGCCCGTCAACCTATCCGCCGGTACCGACACTTTTGGCTGCCCAGGCCCAGGATCCGGGTACATCCCGGGTCGGCCCCCGAGAGACTCAGGGTGCTCCCCGAGGCCGGGTCGGACCCCGAGAGACTCCGGGTGGTCCGCCAGGTAATGTGCGACGGCCCGCCACCGAGGTGGCGGGCCGTCCGTCGGTCGTTCCCCCAGGTCCCTCAGCCGCCGCTGGCCGACGGGGCGGGTGCGGGCGCCGAACCGCCAGCCACCATGCCCGGGTGCGGCGTCGCGCTCTCCGTGGGCTTGAGCCCGGCCGGCACCGGCAGCGCACTGCCCTTGGCGAAGTCGTCCCAGCTGGCGTTCCAGGCCGTGAAGCCGTTGCCCTGGTCCAGCTTCACCTCGGTGCCCTTGACCGTCACCAGGTCGCCGACCTGCGTGACGCCCATCAGCCAATGCGCGTCAACTGCCGAGACGTTGGTGCAGCCGTGTGAGGTGTTGGTGCTGCCCTGCTCCCCCTCCGACCACGGCGCGGAGTGGATGAACTCGCCGCCCCAGGTGAGACGCTGCGCGTCGTCGACGTCGACCACGTAGCCGCCGTCCGGTTCGCCCCGGGTGTCGAAGGTGGTCCGGTCGAACTTCTCCATGATCACCATGTTGCCGCTGGAGGTCGGCGTACTCTCCTTGCCGAGGCTCACCGGGACCTTCTTGAGCAGCTTGCCGTCCTCGTAGACCGACATCTGCTTGGTGGCGTTGTCGATTTCGAGCGAGGCCTGCCGGCCGATCTTCGAGGTCCCGGTGTGGTCCGTGTCACCGATGGCGTCCTTGCCGATCGGCAGCCCCTGCAGGGCGCTCCGGACGCTGATCTTCGTGCCCGGCTTCCAGAAATCGGGCGCCCGGTATTCGACCTGGGTGCCGTCCGCGATCCACGACCAGGTGCCCGGCTGCGGCGGATCCGTCTTTACGAACAATCGTCGCTGCACATCCGCCCTGGCCTCTTTTGGAATCGCCGGTTCGAATTTGACGACCAACGGCATTGCCGTCCCGTACGTCTGATTGTCGGTGAAATAGAGCGTGGTGGCGACCGGTGACTTGGTCGACTTCGCCGCCGTGGTGAACGTCGTCTTCTGCGTGGTGGTCTTTCCGGAATCGCCGGTCGCGGTCACCTCCGCGGTGTACGTCCGTGAGTTCTGCAGCGGCTTGGTCGGCACCCAACTCGAGCCGTCCTCCCGCAGTTCGGCCGGCACCTGCGCGCCCTTGTCGTCGGTGAGCCGGACCCCGGTGATCTTGCCGTGGTTGACAGTGGCACCCACCTCGGCGCTGATCGGCACGTCCTTCGTGTGGTCCGCCGGTGTCACGGTCAGCGACGGTGGCTTCTTCTCCTGGCCCAACTTCACCTTCGGCCCGGCCGTGCAGCCGGCGACAACCAACGGTGTGGTAGCCATGGTTACCGCCAATAGCGTGAATCGTCGCCTCACGTCCATACTCGGTCCCCCATTTCCACTCCCCCTCGGCCACATTCTGTACGGCGTTTCCCAGGCCACGGCGCTCTTCCCCGAGAAATGCCCTCGAAACCAAGCGCATTTCGTCGCGGATGTGCCGAAGAGGTCGTTACACGGGCCGATGTCCCGGATGTCAGCCTATCGGCCCTGACGGTATGTCGGGATTGTCCCGGATCGGGTCACCCCGCAGGGGGTACGAAAGCACGACGGGGCCGGTCACCCACGAACGGGTGACCGGCCCCGGCCGGGTTTCAGACGTTCGCCACCAGCAGCGCGGGCTGCTCGACACAGTCCGCGACGTGGCGCAGGAACCCACCGGCCACGCCGCCGTCACAGACCCGGTGGTCGAAGGTGAGGCTGAGCTGGGTCACCTTGCGGACCGCGAGCTGACCGTCGACCACCCAGGGCTTGTCCACGATCCGGCCCACGCCGAGCAACGCCGCCTCTGGGTGGTTGATGATCGGGGTGGAACCGTCCACCCCGAACACCCCGTAGTTGTTCAGGGTGAAGGTGCCGCCGGTCAGCCGCGCCGGAGCCAGGGTGCCCCCTCGGGCCGCGGCGGTGGTCTCCGCCAGCGCGGCGGCCAGCTCACGGGTGGTCAGCCGCTGCGCGTCGCGCAGCACCGGAACCACCAGGCCACGATCGGTCTGCGCGGCGATGCCCAGGTGCACCCCGGCCGACTGGATGATCCGCTGCCCCTCCGTGTCGACGCGGGCGTTGAGCTGCGGGTACCGGCGCAGCCCGCTGAGACAGATCCGGGCCAGCAGAGCGAGGATGCTGACCGGGGCGTCCGGGGTGGCCGCGTTGATCACGGCCCGGGTCGCCAGCAGCCCGGTGGCGTCCACGTCCACCCAGATGGTCACCTCGGGGATCTCCCGCCGGCTACGGGAGAGCTTGTCGGCGATCGCCTTGCGAATGCCGGTGAGGGGAATGGCCATGTCCCCGTCGCCCGCTGGGGCGAGCCCGACGTGCGCCTCAGGGGCGTCCGGCACGGCGGCGAGGCGTGCCGGGGCGACCGAGGCCGCCTCCACGTCGGCGCGGCGGATCACCCCGCCGAGCCCGGTGCCGCGCACCGACGCCAGGTCCACACCGCGCTCCCTGGCCAGCCGACGAACGATCGGCGAGATCACCAGGACGGGCCCGGCCGGGCCCGTACGCGCGTCCGTTCCGGTCGGGGCGCCGGCCGACGGGGTGCCTCCGCCGGCCGACGCCCCGCCGCTCCGGGCCGGATCGGCGGCCCGAGCCGGCGCGTGGGCCGGGGCACCGGTGCCTGCCGAACCGGCCGGGGCCGGCGCCGAGGCGGTGGTCTCCGGCGCGAGGGCCAGCCGGGGCCGACGCCGCCGGCGGCCGGAGCCGCCGTGGCCGGTGCCGTAGCCGATCAGCACGTTGCCGGAGCCGGCCCGCTCCTCCTCCCGGTAGGTGGCGTGCCCGGCGGGCTCCACGCCACCGTCGGCGTCGAGTGGGGCGATGGTGATCAGGGGCTGGCCGACCGGACGTACCTCACCCGCCGCGCCGTGCAGCGCGACGACCCGACCCGCGTACGGACAGGGCACGTCGACCACGGCCTTGGCGGTCTCCACCTCGACCACGCTCTGGTCCACGGTGACCACATCGCCCACGGCGACCCGCCACTCGACGATCTCCGCCTCGCTCAGCCCCTCCCCCAGATCGGGCAGGAGAAAGTCCAGGGTGCCCACGGTGGTGCTCATGCTGCCACCCAGCGCACGTCGGGCTGGTCGTCCCACTGGAGCCGAGCCACAGTGTCCAGCACCCGGTCCACCGAGGGCAGATGGGTGTGCTCCAGCATCGGCGCCGGGTACGGAATGTCCAGGCCGGACACCCGCAGCACCGGGGCGTGCAGGGCGTGGAAGCAGCGCTCCTGCACCCGGGCGGCGATCTCCGCGCCGACGCCGGCGAAGCCCTGCGCCTCCTGGATCACCACGCACCGGCCGGTCTTGCGCACCGACGCGGTGACCGTGGCGTCGTCGAACGGCACGATGGTGCGTACGTCGACCACCTCCAAGTCCCAGCCCTCCTCGCGGGCGGCCTCGGCGGCCTCCAGCGCGACCGGCACCGCCGGCCCGTACGCGATCAGGGTGGCGTCGGTGCCCGCCCGACGCACGACGGCCTTGCCGAACGGCGCGGTACGGGCCGGCAACTCCGCCTCGGCGCTGGAGAAGTAGAGCTTCTTCGGCTCCATGAACACGACCGGGTCCGGGTCGTCGATCGCCTCGCGCAGCAGCGAGTACGCGTCCTCGACGGTGGCCGGGGTGACCACCTTCAGACCCGGGGTGTGCGCGTAGTACGCCTCGGACGAGTCGCAGTGGTGCTCGACGCCCCCGATGCCGCCGGCGTACGGCACCCGGATGACGATCGGCACGCTGAGCGCGCCCCGGGTGCGGTTGCGCAGCTTCGCCACGTGCGAGGCGATCTGCTCGAACGCCGGATACGCGAACGCGTCGAACTGCATCTCGACCACCGGCCGCAGCCCGGACATGGCCAGGCCGACGGCGAAGCCGACGATACCGGCCTCGGCGAGGGGCGTGTCGAAGCAGCGCTTGTCGCCGAACCGGGCCTGCAGGCCGTCGGTGATCCGGAAGACGCCGCCGAGCTGCCCGACATCCTCGCCGAAGACGACCACCCGCTCGTCGTAGAGCATCGCGTCGGCGAGTGCGGCGTTGAGCGCCTTCGCCATGGTCACGGTGGCCATCAGGCGTCCGCCTCCTCGTCGCGGGCGGCGGCCAGCTCGGCGCGGACCTGCTCGCGCTGCTCGACCAGCTGCGGGGTCGGCTCCGCGTACACGTGCTCGAAGAGGCTGAGCGGGTCCACCGTGGGCTGGGCGTTCATCCGGTCGCGTAGCGCGGCGGCATACGCCTCGGCCTCCTCGGCGATCACGGCGACGGCGGCGTCGTCCAGCACGCCCCGGGCCCGCAGGTACGCCTCCAGCCGGGCGACCGGGTCGCGGTCCCGCCACGCCTCGACCTCCTCGGCGTCCCGGTAGCGGGTCTGGTCGTCGGCGTTGGTGTGCGGTTCCATCCGGTAGGTGTGCGCCTCGACCAGGAACGGCCCCTTGCCGGACCGGGCGTGCTCCACCGCGCGGGTGAGCACCGCGAGCACGGCCACCGGGTCGTTGCCGTCGACCTGCTCGCTGGGCACGCCGTAGCCGACGCCCTTGTACGCCAGGCTCGGCGCGGCGGTCTGCCGGGACAGCGGCACGCTGATCGCGTACTTGTTGTTCTGCACGAAGTAGACGACCGGGGCCTTGAACACGGCCGCGAAGTTGACCCCCTCGTGGAAGTCGCCCTCGCTGGTGGCGCCGTCGCCGATGAAGGCCAGCGCCACAGTGTCCCGCCCCTGGTACGACTCGCCGTAGGCCAGGCCGGCGGCGTGCACGCACTGAGTGGCGA
Source organism: Micromonospora sp. SL1-18 (assembly GCF_047921505.1). Classification (NCBI taxonomy): domain Bacteria; kingdom Bacillati; phylum Actinomycetota; class Actinomycetes; order Micromonosporales; family Micromonosporaceae; genus Micromonospora; species Micromonospora sp. SL1-18. The sequence goes on from NZ_JBLROA010000014.1 coordinate 121,312, forward strand.
GCGGGGTGCACTGCGGCGCGGTGTGCATCGCGGCCGCGTCGTACCCGCAGTGCCAGTCGCCGCGCAGCAGGGTGAGCACCTCGACCGGGTCGATGCCCCGGCCGGTCAGCGCCATCGACTCCCGGTAGGTGGGGAAGACCCAGTCGGTGTCGCGCAGCGCGAGGACCCCGCCGACCTGGCACGCCTCCTGGCCCCGGGAGGACGGGTAGACGGCGAGGCGGCCCTGCTTGGTCAGCGCCGTGGCCTGCACGTCGAAGCGGCGGCCGACGACCATCCGCCGGTACATCTCGCGCAGCGCCTCGACCGGCGGCTCGGGGTAGTCGTCGCACGCGGGCAGCGCGGTGCCGTCCGGGTTCAGCAGCCGCACCGGCTCGGTACGCGGCAGCAGGCCGGCCGACGGGTCGGGGGCGGCCGGGGTGGTGGCCTTCCGGCGGGTGCGGGGGGATGCCCTGCGGACCGCCTGGGGTGTGGTCATCACGGCGAGGACCTCCTGGACTTGTGGTGGACCTATGCTCACGCCGTCGGATGATTGACTCAAGTTGCCCGCTGAACGCGGGACGAATGGCATGACTGGGAGCGGTTCATGAGCCAGGAGACCAACCCGACACCGGGCGCGGCGGGCGGAATGGGACGTTCGGCCGGGCCGCTCGACGAGGTGGACCGGCGGATCCTGCGCGAACTGGTCCAGGACGGCCGGCTCTCCATCCGTACGCTGGCCGAACGGGTGCACGTTTCCCGCACCAACGCGTACGCCCGGGTGGAGCGCCTGATCCGGGACGGGGTGATCACCGGGTTCCGGGCCCGGGTCGCGCCGGAGCCGGCCGGGCTGGGCACGTCGGCGTACATCGCGCTGACCATCGAGCAGAACACCTGGCGCGAGGTGTCCGAGGAACTGGCGCGGGTGCGCTACGTCGAGCACGTGGCGCTGCTCAGCGGCGAGCACGACGTATTGGCCCTGGTCCGGGCACCGGACAACGCCACGCTGCGGGACGTGGTGCTGGAACGGGTGCAGAGCATCGCCGGGGTGCTGTCGACGCGTACCTGGCTGGTCTTCGAGGAGTTCGACGGGACGCACCGCCTCTGGCCCTAGACTCAGCGTTCCGGCGGTGCCTCCAGGCCCTCCCGGTCGGCCAGCTCCAGCAGCGGCTCCAGGGAGAACCGGCGGTCGTCCAGGCCGGCGTGCGGATCGCCACGCTCGGCGAACCGGGCCGGCAGGCTCAGCACGTCGAAGTCCTCCGGCCGTGCGTCGTCCAGCTCCGACCAGTCCAGCGGGGCGGAGACCAGGGCGCGCGAAGTGGGCCGGATCGAGTACGCCGACGTGACGGTGTGATCCCGGGCCATCTGGTTGTAGTCGACGAAGACCGGCCGGTCCCGCTGCTCCCGCCACCAGGTGGTCGTCACCAGATCGGGCAGCCGGCGCTCCATCTCCCGGCCCAGTGCCAGCACCGCGCGCCGGCACTCGCCGAAGCTCCACCGCGGCTCGATGGACAGGTAGACGTGGATCCCCCGGCCGCCGGTGGTCTTCGGGTAGCCCACCAGCCCCAGCTCGTCCAGGAAGGCTCGCACCTCGTGCGCGACCGGGACCACCTGGGCGAAGTCCACTCCCGGCATCGGGTCCAGGTCGATGCGGAGCTGGTCGGGGTGCTCCACGTCGCCGGCGGACACCGGCCACGGGTGGAACCGCAGCGTGCCCAGGTTGGCCGCCCAGATCACCACGGCCAGCTCGCTCGGCGCCACCTCGTCGGCGGTCCGGCCGCTCGGGAAGGTGATGTGCGCGGTACGCACCCAGTCGGGCGCCCCGGCCGGCAGCCGCTTCTGGTAGAACGCGTCGCCGCGGTTGTCCTGCCGAGTGGCGATCTTCGCGCCCTCGAACACGCCGCGCGGCCACCGCTCCAGCATGGTCGGCCGGTCGCGCAGGGCCCGCAGGATGCCGTCGCCGACGGCGAGGAAGTAGCGGACCACGTCGAGCTTGGTCAGCCCGCGCTCCGGGAAATATGGCTTGTCGGGGCTGGAGACGCGGACCACCCGCTGCCCCACCCGAATCTACTCGGCCGCCGTGGTCGCCACGCCCCACACGGTAGCGGGCGACGGGCCGCCATGGTCGCCCGCCGCGCAGCGGGGCGGATCAGGAGATCAGCATGATGCCCACGACGACGAGCGGCAGCCCGACGAACAGGAAGATCCCGACGCCGGTGAGGACCCGGCCACCGCCGCCGGTCTCCCGCTCGGGCGCGAGCCCGAAGGCGGACCGGGCGTCCAGCATGCCGATCCGGCTCAGGGTCAGGTCGCCGGTGACCCCGAGCAGCGCCCCGACGACCACCAGGGCGACGCCGAACCGGGTGACGAACTCACCTCCGGACACCGCGACCCAGACGCCGGCCGCGGCCGCGACCACCACCAGCGCGGTCACCAGCAGCACCAGGGCTTCCCGCAGGCCCTTGAGGACCGTCATCGGTGGCTCCATCCCGCCTTGTCGGACGAGACATTGTGCGCCATCGACGCGTCCGGCCGCTGCCCCCGTACGGGCAGCGGCCGGCCGGGCTGCGGTCCGGACGGTCAGCGCCCTTCCTGCTGCATGCGCGTCATGAGCATCTGCTTGCCCTGGTCCCCCGCCTTGCGGTTGTTCTCCTGAATCTTGCGGAACCAGTTGGCGAGCTCCTTGTCGCCCCGCGCGTCCGCGTCGGCGATGTACGTATCCATCCGGTAGATGCTCTCCAACGACATCTGCAACGTGTGGATCAGGTCGTAGTTCTTGTCCCGCACCGGGCTCATCTGTTCCTTGGTCATGGTTGTGGCCACGACAAACCTCCCCGTGTCTCGCGCTTCGGTGGCGCCAGCGCTTTACCCGCCTGCGGCCGGTTCACGCCCACCGCCGACCAGCCGGCACGTCACCCGGCCACCGTCTTACCGTTGCTGTTTCATCCGTTCGGCTGTGTGTAACACCACACCGACTCCCTACGCTGATCCCCTGAAAGCGAGCACCCCGCTCGTTTTCCGCCGGCCTGCTTCCCGCCAGGCAGTGGGGCCGGCTGGATCAGCCCCTGGGAGTCTGTGTGAAGAACCTGCGTCGCAAGACACTCGCCGCCGCGTCCGTCGTGACGCTCGGCATCGGCCTCGCCGCCACCGGCGGGTTGGCGCCGGCCGCGGCGGCTGGACCGGAAACCACGTTCCTGGTCCTCGCCCCGCAGGGCGGCAAGACCGACAAGGCCGCCGCGCGCGTGGCGGCCGCCAACGGCACCGTGGTGGCCAGCTACGACCAGATCGGCGTGCTCGTCGTCCGCTCGACCAACCCGAACTTCGTCACCGCGGTGGCGGGCGCGGGCGTCGAATCGGTCGCGTCCACCGCCGGCCTGGGCACCGCCCTCGACGAGGGCGAGACCGTCGAGGTCTCCGCGGAAGAGATCGCCAACGCCACTGGCGACCCGACCAAGGAGCCCATGTACGGCCAGCAGTGGGACATGGACATGATCCACGTCCCGCAGGCCCACGCGATCACCACCGGTAGCCCGAACGTCGTCGTCGGCGTGCTGGACAGCGGCATCTCCAGCAGCCACCCCGACCTGGCCACCCAGATCGCCAAGGACAAGAGCGTGTCCTGCCTGGGCGGTGTCACCAACACCGCCGAGGCGGCCTGGAACCCGACCAAGAGCGACCACGGCACCCACGTGGCCGGCACCATCGCCGCCGCCATCAACGGCGTCGGCGTGACCGGCATCGCGCCGGGCGTCAAGGTCGCCGCCGTCAAGGTGGTCAACGACGGCGGCTCCATCTACCCGGAGGCTGCGGTCTGCGGGTTCATGTGGGCTGCCGACCACGGGATGCAGCTGACCAACAACAGCTACTACATCGACCCGTGGGAGATGAACTGCCGCAACGACGCGCGCCAGCGCCCGGTGTGGCAGGCGGTGCAGCGGGCCATCCGCTACTCGCAGTCCAAGGGCGTGCTCAACGTCGCGTCCGCCGGCAACTCCAACTACGACTTGGCGCACAAGGTCACCGACACGGGAAGCCCGAACGACGGTAGTGCGCCGAAGGAGAACCGGGAGAACCTCACCAACGCCTGCCTCGACCTGCCGGCCGAGGTGCCGGGCGTGGTGACCGTCTCGGCGCTGGGCCCGACCGGTGCGAAGAGCTACTACTCCTCGTACGGCCAGGGCGTCATCGACGTGGCGGCGCCGGGCGGCGACAGCCGGGTCCGCACCCAGGGCGCGAGCCCGACCACCGCGGACCAGATCCTGTCGACCATCGCACTGCCGAACGCCGAGGGCGTGATGGTCAACGGGTACGGGTACAAGCAGGGCACCTCGATGTCCGGCCCGCACGCCACCGGCGTCGCGGCGCTGGCGTTGTCGGCGCACCCGGGGATGACCCCGGGCCAGCTGGCATCGTTCCTGGAGCGCACGGCGGTGGCACAGTCGTGCCCGGCCGGCGTCTTCAACCTGGCGCCGCTGCACCCGAACGGCCCGCACGCCTACGACGCAACCTGCTCCGGCGGTGCGCGCAACGGGTTCTACGGCGCCGGCATCGTCGACGCGTACAACGTGGTGAAGTAACACCCGCACCATCCGTGACGGGGCCCGGCGAGCAATCGCCGGGCCCCGTCCGTTTTCGCGGCTCACGACCGGATTGGCAGCTCACCGGACGGAGGTCGCCCCGGGCGGGCCCCGGCGTACCCGGTAGGATCGGCGCGGGCCGTGACTGGCGCGTGGGGATGGAGCACCATCGGGAAGCGGTCCCGTCACGAGGACGCACGCCGAGCGCCTGGGCCTTCCGCACGTCACCAGGAGGTCGCATGTCGCTGAACGCCGAATCCACCGCCTTCCGCAGCGCGCTGGAGGTGATCCGCGCCGTCGAGCCTCGGGTGGCGGACGCCATCGGGGCGGAGCTGGCCGACCAGCGCGAGTCGCTCAAGCTGATCGCCAGCGAGAACTACGCCTCCCCCGCCACCCTGCTGGCGATGGGCAACTGGTTCAGCGACAAGTACGCCGAGGGCACCGTCGGCCGCCGCTTCTACGCCGGCTGCCAGAACGTCGACACGGTCGAGGCGCTCGCCGCCGAGCACGCCCGGGAGCTGTTCGGCGCGGCCCACGCGTACGTGCAGCCGCACTCCGGCATCGACGCCAACCTGGTCGCGTTCTGGGCGATCCTGGCCGACCAGGTGGAGTCCCCCGCGCTGAAGAAGGCCCAGGTACGCCAGGTCAACGAGCTGACCGAGGCGGACTGGTTCGCGCTGCGCCGGGAGCTGGGCAACCAGCGGATGCTCGGCATGTCGCTGGACGCCGGCGGGCACCTGACCCACGGCTTCCGCCCGAACATCTCGGGCAAGATGTTCGACCAGCGCAGCTACGGCACCGACCCGGCCACCGGCCTGATCGACTACGACAAGGTCGCCGAGGCGGCCCGCGAGTTCCAGCCGCTGATCCTGGTCGCCGGCTACTCGGCGTACCCCCGGAAGGTCAACTTCCGGATCATGCGGGAGATCGCCGACGAGGTCGGCGCGACCTTCATGGTCGACATGGCGCACTTCGCCGGCCTGGTCGCGGGCAAGGTCTTCACCGGCGACTTCGACCCGGTGCCGCACGCGCACATCGTCACCACCACCACGCACAAGTCGCTGCGCGGCCCGCGCGGCGGCATGGTGCTCTGCGGCCCGGAGCTGGCCGACCAGGTCGACCGGGGCTGCCCGATGGTGCTCGGCGGCCCGCTGCCGCACGTGATGGCCGCCAAGGCGGTCGCCCTGGCCGAAGCCCGCCGCCCCGACTTCGCCGACTACGCCCAGCGGATCGTCACCAATGCCCAGGCGCTCGCCGAAGGGCTGCTGCGCCGCGGTGCGAAGCTGGTCACCGGCGGCACCGACAACCACCTCGTCCTGATCGACGTCTCCGGGTACGGCCTCACCGGCCGGCAGGCCGAGCAGGCGCTGCTCGACTCGGGCATCGTCACCAACCGCAACGCCGTGCCGCAGGACCCGAACGGCGCCTGGTACACCTCCGGAATCCGGATCGGCACCCCGGCGCTGACCACCCGGGGTCTCGGCACCGCGGAGATGGACGTCACCGCCGAGCTGATCCACACCGTACTCACCCAGACCAGCCCCGGTTCGAACCCGGACGGCACCCCGTCGAAGGCGAAGTACGCGCTCGACCCGACCCTCGCCGACAAGGTGAGCAAGCAGGCCACCGAGCTGCTGGCCGGCTTCCCGCTCTACCCCGGCGTCGACCTCGGCTGACCGCCTTCCGCCCCCTCCCGACCCACACCCCCGCTCGGGTTGATCATGATGTTGTCGCCCGCGGGCCGGCCCTCTGAGGGCCGGCCCGCGGATCGCCGACAGGCCCGGCGTGGCGGTGTCAGCCGACCGATTTGTTGTAGCTGTCGATGGCAGGCTGCACGCTCGCGGCGGCATCCTTCATGGCCTGCTCGGCCGGCTTGCTACCGACGATCACGGCCTCCAGGCCGTCCTCGGACGCCTTGCGGGCCTGGGGCATCACTCCGAGCAGGCAGCCGGCCGACGCGACCGACGGCGGCAGCGCGTGCAACTGGTCGACAGCAGTGCGGAACTGGGGGAACTTCGCCATCCAGTCCTTGTCGATCTGCTCGTCCAGCGCCTTGGCGTTGATCGGCACGTACCCGGTGCCGGTGTGCCACTTGGCTTGCTCGACCGGGCTGGCAGCGAACTTCGCGAACTCCCAGGCGGCACGCTTCTCCTGGGCGCTGTGACCCACGCCGCTGATCCAGAGCGATGCCCCACCGATCATCGGCCCGCCGGTCGACGAGGCGTCCACCTTCGGGTACTGGGCGGTAAGTACGGTGAACTTGCCCTGGGCGGCCTCGACGTAACCGCGCATGGCACCGGTGGACTCGAGGTGAATCGCGACGGCGCCCGCCTTGAAGGCCGCCTGGGCGTCGTCGGTCTTGCGCCCGGTGTTGGTCGCGTAACCGTTCTTCACCATGTCGGTCCACCACTGGGCGACGCGCACGGCGGTCTCCTGGTCGAACTGCACCTTCGAGGCCAGGCCCTTACGCCCGTTGCCGTTGTCGCAGTACTCCTTGCCGTCGGTGGCGAGAAGCTGCTCCAGCAGCCAGCCGTAGATGGCCGCGCCGAAGCCGTACTGGGTGGTCTTGCCGCTGGCGTCCTTGACCGTGAGCTTCTTCGCCATCTCGCCGATCTCGGTGAGATTCCTCGGCGGGGTCATCGGGTCGAGACCGGCGCGCTCGAACGCCTCCTTGTTGTAGTAGAGCAGCGGCGTCGAGGTGTTGAACGGCATCGACCAGAGCTTGCCGTCGATCGAGTAGTAGTTGGCGATGTTCGGCTCGATGTCGGCCGCGTTGAACTTGTCCTTCTCGACGAACTTGTGCGTCGGCACGACCTGCTTGGAGTCGACCATGAAGCGGGTGCCGATGTCGTAGATCTGGACCAGCGCCGGAGTGCTCTTCTGCTGGACCGACGCCTTGTACTTGGCGATCGTCTCGTCGTAGCTGCCCTGGAAGACCGCCTTGACCTCGACCTTGCCCCCGCTCTGGGCGTTGAAGTTGGTGACCAGTCGGTCGACCGCCTCGGCGTTCGGTCCCTTCATCGAGTGCCAGAACTCGATGGTGGTCTTGCCGGTGGCCTTCTCGAGCACCTCGGCACCGGGCGCGTCGAGCGCGTCGTTGCCGTCGTCGGACCCTGAGCCACCGCACGCCCCCATCGCCGCAACGGCCACCAGGGCGACGAACGCCGTCATGGTTCGACGGAGCCGAAGTTGTGTCATCCGTTCTGCTTCCTACTAGTTGCTCGTTGTTGAGCGT